>NZ_JBSGFQ010000106.1:0-43317 GCF_053603495.1 Nonomuraea sp. NPDC004186
GTGCCCAGGACCGCGTACAGGTTGGCGTCCATCAGCCCCCGGGCGTGGGCGTCCAGGTCCACGTCGGTCATGACGCCGGCCCCCGCTGGACCCGGTGGACAACGGCCATCGGGGCCCCCGCGGCGCGTTCGGTGATATTGCGTCGAATACGGCAGGCAGAGCGGTGGCGGCGATCGGCTCTGCTGGGCCGGTCGGCCGGCCAGTCCGCGGGCGGGTGCCGCCCTTCAGCAAGCAACGGCGTCCAGCGGATCGAGAGCCCGTCCATGACGCTCACCCCGCATCCGGGAACACGGTCGGGTCGGGCATCGTGACCTCCTTGTTCGACGGTGTACGGCCAGTCTGGCGGGCGGCACGCATCTGGACATCCGCGCTGCACACGGTGCCACTACCGAGCCGCTACGGAACAGCCACTGACGTACGCCATGTTGGCTTCGATCTCCAACGTGGTACGCGCCTGCTGGACGGGGTCCAGGCAGGGGCCGAGAACCTGCGGCATGCAACGCACCGAATACGGATCCTGGATACGGTTGCCGGCACTCGCCTCCCGATAATCCCCGGATGGGAGCAGCTGTCTGAGGATGGACGCAACCCGCACCTGCCCCGGGTGCGGTCGCAATTCCTGCACGACAGAACTGAACGGAGCAATTGACCCGAGCGGTGCTTCAACCGACATCGCACCGGTGATCAGTGCGGCGGCCTCGTCTCGTGAGTCGTCGTTCAGTACCGTGTGCGTTTCAGGTGACGGATGCTCAGCGATGGCTGGGACCGCCAGTCAGTCGATGCCTTCGATGATGCGGAAGTCGCGCTCGACGCCGTCGGGGAGGGCCACCAGCGCCTTCTGGTATGCCTCGCTCTCGTATGCCGCGACGGCCTGTTCAAAGCTGTCGAACTCGATCAGAACGACGCGTTGCGTGATTCCGGCCTCGTGGGCGACGACTCGACCGCCACGGGACAGGGTGCGCCCGCCCCCAGCCCGGACAGCCGGACCGGCCAGCTTGTCGTAGGCAGTCAGCCTCTCAGGGTCGGAAATGGCGGGGTAGACACTGACCCAGTAGCCCTTAGCCATGGAAACCTCCTGTGTTCGGCCGGACAGGTCCGACTTCGAATTGACACTCAGATCGATCGATCCCGGCGACGGGTACTGCGGTCAGTTGAATCGCCATATGCGCAGGTTAGGGCTTGATGTGCGGCCGAGGGAAAGACCGGTACGGGATAGACTCAGAACGGATCGTTATCAATCGGCAGGGAGGGCACGTGGCGCCGGATACGGTGAGCCTGCGGTACTTCCTGGTGCTGGCGCAGGAGTTGAACTTCACCCGCGCGGCCGCACGGATCGGTATCGCACAGCCCGCACTCAGCGCCCGGATGCGCCGACTGGAGGCGGAACTCGGTACGGCCCTGCTGGTCCGCAACACGCGTAGCGTCGTATTGACCACGGCCGGTGCGGCTTTGGCGGAGTCCGCGCCGCCCGCGCTGGCGGCGCTGGACCGGGCATGGGACACCGCCCGGAGCGCGGCGGCCGGTGAACTGGGCACGCTGCGCATCGGATACAGCCTCAGCGCCGGGGCCGAGACGGCACCGGCCCTGGTGGACAGGCTGATTCGCGGCAACAGCGGACTCGAGGTCGGCGCGGTCCCGATGGCGACACCGGAGATCTCCCCCGCGGTCGCCGACGGCCGCATCGATGCCGGGATCACCCGCGGTGAACAGCCGGGCCGTGGCGTGCGCCGGTTCCCGCTGCGGCGTGCGCGCATCGGGGTCCAGCTGGCGCAGCACCATCCGCTGGCCGAACACCCGGAGATCGAGATCGCCGACGCGGCCGCGTATCCGCTGCGACTCCCGGACCGTGCGGCCAACCCCGTGATCCACGATCAGCTGTCCACACTGTTCCGAGACACCCGGCCACACCCCCGATTCCACACGCCCGCAGTCTCTTTCGACATGTCTCAGCGCGACCTGCGCGACGGGGTCACCCTCGCCCCGGCCGGAGAAGCCGCGGCCACGGCACAACCGGCCGGTCTCACCTGGCGACCGCTGCGGGGCGCGCCCAACCTGACGTTCCACCTGGTCCTCCCACGCGAGCAGTCGCCACTACACCGCCGCATCCGTGCCGTCGCCAAAACCCTGGCGCACGAGCTGCACTGGTTGCCGGACTGACGCGCAAGAGGTCAAGCGAGACGGACGCCTGCGGTGGCGAGGCCGAAGGCCTTGCGCCCGGCGGACTTCGCGGTGATGACGACGACGGCGGTCTTGCTGAATGTCCGACACGACCTCGCTACGCCGGCGGATCAGCATCCGAAAGCCTGAGCACGAACGCGCCTTCGAGGTACCTGCCGAGCGGCTGTACCAAGCACTCCAACGGACCCGAGCCGACTGGGCTGCCGACTGCGCGCGATGGCACCGAGACCACGAACCTGCCTAACAGACCCTTGGATATCAGTCAGGCAAGTTCGCTCCGGAGTACTTGCCTGACTTGCCTGACACCTGCTGGGCACCCTAGATGACCCCAGCTGCTTGGCCCCGCCGATGAACGCCAGCCGCTCGACCGCGTCCTCGCCGTAGACCCGGTAGCCGGAGGAGGTCCGGTCGGCCGACAGCAGCCCGGCGGCCTCGTAGAAGCGCAGGGTGGTCGCCGGGACACCGGTGCGCTTCGGCGAGCCGGGAGATCCGCATCAGGCTCATACCGGCGACCGTAGACCTTCGAGCCGACTGGAAGGTCAACCCCGGGCCACAGCGACGAGCGGCCGGCGCGGTCAGTCCTCGGCGTCCTCGTCGTCGTCCGCCTCGGCCGCCTCGCGCAGGGGCCGCAGCTGCCCTCCGGACGGGCCGGAGGGCCGGAAGCTGTAGCGGCCGAGCACGTTCAGGTTCGCGTGCCGCAGGGGGGAGAGCCGGGCGACGTCCTCGTCCAGCACCTGGTGTTCGCGTTCCTCGGCCGGCAGCGCGCGCAGCTGCTCGACCGCGGCGTCCAGGTAGCGGGTCGTCCACCGGATCGACCACCC
The DNA here is from genome assembly GCF_053603495.1 of Nonomuraea sp. NPDC004186. NCBI lineage: Bacteria > Bacillati > Actinomycetota > Actinomycetes > Streptosporangiales > Streptosporangiaceae > Nonomuraea > Nonomuraea sp. NPDC004186. The sequence goes on from NZ_JBSGFQ010000106.1 coordinate 3,000, forward strand.
GCAGCAGGTGCAGCGTCTTGGCGATCCGCCCGTACTCGGCGAACGCGGTGCCCAGCGGGGTGGGTCGGCCCTCGCGGCCGAACATCCGCAGCAGGTCGTAGGCGCGGACCTGGCCGGTCACCAGGGAGCCGGCCACCCGCAGCATGTCCGGCCAGTGCACGGTCACCTTGGCGAGGTTGACCCGGTTGCGGGCCAGCGGCTCCAGCGGCCCGTAGTCACCGCCCGGTGTGCCGGGTAGCTCGGCCCGCCAGAACTGCTGGTCGGCGAGGTCTCGGAAGCGTGGCGAGAAGTTGTAGCGCAGCATCGAGAACAGCCCGAACACCATGTCGGGGTTTATATGGACACTGTCAAGGCTTGTCGCCCGCTCAGGCCGACCGATCGCCATCACTCCGGTACCCGCCTGCCAGGCTGGGGCGCTCGCCGCGCGAGGCCCACCACTCGGGTCAGCCCGACCGGACGCAAGCTAGCGCTGAGTAACATCGATTACGGTCAGTGCTCGCAGAAGTGAACCAGCGCGGGCCTGCGACTCTTATGTGATCATTGGCGAGTGCAACCTGTAGGTGAGACTTCCCGGCCATCTGCGCTGAAGCGGGTGACACTCGTGGCGGCCATCGCCGCCACGCCTTTCCTCCTGCTGTACGCCGCCGCGATGGCCCCCCAGTGGATCACCGATCACCGCTTGGCAAGCCTTGAGAATCGAGCCCTCGAGCATCCGTTGCCACCAGGCACGACGTTCGGCAGGTCCGAACCTCAGGGGCCCGTGACCGGAGACTCCGGGGACTGCTGGGCCGGCTTCGCCTTCAGCCTCCGCACCGAACGCCCACCCGAGGAGATTAAGCGGTACTACGAGGCGGCTCCCTTCATGCGGACGGACGCGCACTTCTTCGAGCTGAGCGTCAGCGCCTTGCAGGAGTCCGCCGACCACGTATCGGTCGCCGTCGACACGATTTCTTCTGGCACCGGAGACCTCCGCTGCTGGTGAACGCCGCTTTCGGGTCCCAGATTCCAGATGTAACTCTCAGTTATTCTTCCTCGGGTGACATCAACCCGAGGGGTGGGTTCGCGATGGATGTGATCGGCTCGCTCAGTCCGTCGACGTGCATGACGACCTTCCTGAAGAGTTGCCGTCACCCGGAGCGGTGGTCTCGCCGAGGTCGGTGAGCAGGCCGGTGAGACGGCGGGCGACTGCGGTGTGCCGTTCGACCTCGCGGGTCCAGCCGCGTTCGTCGGCGTCCTGGACGAGCTGCTGTTCAACCTCCAGGCGGGCCAGGAGTCGTGGGGCGTAGTCCGGGGTGGTGACGAACCTGGCGCAGGTCAGGTAGAGGTCGCACTCGCAGGGGCCTTCGGCAGGTAGGCGCAGGCAGTGGCCGAGCTCGAGCTCAGTCTTGAGGAAGTTGCTCTTCAGCCAGTCAACAGCCTCGGCGGGCAGCGTCCCGAACTTCAGCTCCTCAGCCGCGGGGCCGGCGACGACGGCGCCGGGTTCGAGGACGGACTTATAGTCACGCAGCACTTCATGGTCGCTGACCTGGGCATAGACCAGTGCCATGGAGACCGAGGAGTGGCCAAAGACCTTCATGATGGTGTGCAGCTTGGCACCGCGTTCGGCGAGCTGGGTGCCGACGGTGTGCCGGAATCTGTGCGCGGAGACGGTGCCGCGTTCTTTGCCCTTCCAGCCGCCCGGGCCGACCAGGCCGGCCGCCTTGCTGGCCTTTTGGAGCGGAGTCTCGAACAGGTAGGAGCTGGAGAGGAGCTTGCCGTGACGGACGAACAGGTAGCGGATCTGTTCGCCGGTGCGCTCGTCGGTGAAGGGCTTGTCTCGCCCGGGTCTGCGTAGGTCGATGAGCTGTTGCAGAGCGTCGGCGGCGTCCTGGTGCAGCAGCACCATCCGTTCCTTGTAGGTCTTGCGGGCCGGGAGCCGGAGCCGAGGTGTTCCGTCGGGATAGCGGTCCAGGCAGTCGAGCGGGAGCCTGCGGATCTCGTCCCGGCGCGCCCCAGACCATCGGACCGTCAGTAGCGCGGCGCGCTGGAACGGGCAGGAGATTTCCTCGATCACGGGCATCAGCTGGTCGAGTTCATGATCGGGAATGAAGCGGGGCAGCCGCTGCGGCGCCTTGGGGGCATCGCCGATGGTGATGAGGGCGTAGCCAGGGACGTCGTCGTACTCCCACGCCGCAGTCTCCCGGAACAGTTGTGATAACCCGGAGATGCGCTGCTTGCGACTGATTACCCCCAACGGCTTGCCCGTCATCTTCGACGGCGTGTCGGCAAGGTACTGGATCCACTCCAGGCAGTGGTCCCGGCTCACCTCGGCCCAGGACTCGATGCCGGGTGATGCTCGCTGAGCCAGTCACCGAAATTCCGCACCGCCAGTTCCAGCTGCTCCACGGTGGACTTCGCGTCGGTCAGTCGGCGCGTCGCCAGCCACTTGTCGGCCACCGCCTGCATCCGGGGAGGCAACGCCAAGGGCGGCTTGCGGTCGGGCATCCGCTTACGCGGGCGGACCGGAACTTGCCCGCGGTGGAACAGCACGACGTGAAGCTGATGCAGGTGAGTGACCCATAGTTTCTGCGCATTGTCGCGATACCTCTGCGCCGACGGATAGAAGGAGCGCAGGTCATCGCGTTCGCTGAACAGACGGACGGCCTCCAGCGCCTCGTCGATGTGGTCCTTGGTGATGCCGTCAACATGGAGCACTCCGGTGCGCAGAGCGATGCGGCCGACCGTCCAGGTCATCGCCTGTTGCGCGGACCGCCGGTTGAAGCCGAGCTCGGCGGCTTCCTCGACGAGGGCGGCGACGCCCATGTCGATGCCCAGTGACATGGCAGTGTCGACGACTCGCAGCTGCCCGGCCGCGAGGGTGAAGGGGTAGTCCAGCGTGGTGTAGCCGTGCAGCGCCAAGTACATCAGGTAAGGGCGGGCGCGAAACGACAGCGGATAGGAAGCCTGGTGGTGAGGCTCGCCGGGAAGGCGACCGACCCGCTCCACCAGCGGCTCGTCGAACCAGTCTGCCAGCGACGGCCACCGGTCCATGAACGCCTGGTAGGAACGCAGCCGCGCTCCTAGATACTGCGGGTGCAGATTCAGGCCGTGCAGATGATCCACGTACTGCGCCGCCGGGCAGTGCTGCGGACGCGGTCGTGGAACCGGGCGTGCGGTCGCGGTGAGGGCGGCAGCCGACACATGACGGGCGCTCACCGCGTCCCGTCCTCACGATTGCCGCCGAGGGCCCGGTTGTAGTCGGCGACCACCTCGGGATCGGAGACTCGGGTGTAGATCCGCAGCGACTCCGGGGAGGCGTGGCCGAGGCGTTTCTGCAGCGTCAGCTCCCGCATGCCGCCCTCCCACATGCGTGTGGCATGGGTATGGCGGCAGGCGTGCGGCGTCACCCATGGTTCCCGGATCCCGGCCTTGGCGGCCGCCCGGGCGAACATCCGCACCAGGCCGTCGTAGCTGAGCGCCTCCAGCCGGCGCTTACCGCCCCCGCCGATCAGGAAGACCAGCGGACTGTCTGCGTCAGCTGGCCGCTCCTGCATCACGTACGCGCTCAACATCGCCAGCGTCTCGGCCTCGTGCAGGTCGACCACGCGCTCAAAGCGGGACTTGGACCGGGCTCCCTTGGGATGGTCGTCGCGATGCCGCACGACCACCCGGCGGCGACCGTAGGCGATGTCCTCCAAGTGCAGGCCGAGGACCTCACCAGGGCGCAGGCCGCCCTGGAGCATCAGCAGCACGATGGCCCGGTCACGCAGCCGCTTGAGCTGCACCAGCAGCGCTTTGACCTGGGCCTCGTCCAATGGTCGCGGGATCCGCTGGACGGTTTTGACACGGACGCTGCGGCGGATCGGCTTTTGCCGACTGGCCCTGCCCATGAACGGCCGGTGGCGTTCCGAGACGCGCTGCAGGGCGGGATCGGGGCGCTTCTCGATCGGGTTCGACCGGTCGAACTGCCCAGCCATGATCACGTACTCGTAGAAGGAGGAGACCGCGGCCAGGATCCGGTTCACGGTCGTCGCGGCGAGCTTGGTGCCCGGTCCTTCCGCATCAGCCGTGGCGACGGTCAACGTCATCCGCTGCCGAGGCCGGCGAGAGGGGACCGACCGCAGGTTCTCCAGCAGGCGCAGCGCGTGCGGCGCTGCGAACTCCTGCCAGGTCAGGTCCTCACGAACGAAAAAGTCCCACAGATGCCGAAGGTCATGGGCGTAGGAGACCAGCGTGTTGGGCGAGTAATCCCGCGCCGCCAGCGACCGCAGGAACCCCGAGACGACCTTGACCGGCTCACCTTCGTCGTCAAGGAGCTCGACATGGAGACTCCCGCTCTCCGAATGTTGCTTGCGGACCCGCATCGACACCTCCGAAGACGGTGTCCCACCCGATCGGCGAACTGGCAGGAACCAGATCCCAGTGGGGCCTGTGGGACAAGAGGTGTCCATGTAACAACATAGGAGGCGTTGTCGGTGGCGACCATCTCCGGGCGTTCAGCCACGTGATGCCGCGCTTGAAGTGGTAGTACTTCGGCGACGGCCCGGCGCTGATCGTCCGCTTGGGCACCACGAACCGCAGCCCGTCCACGGAGCGAGCAGGCCCTCGCCCCAGTGCGCGACGATCGGCACCCGGCCCAGGGCCGTGATGAGCCTGGCGTTCGCGGCGGCGATCGTGTCGGCCCGCAGGTAGTACAGGTCCACGTGCACCAGCCGGGCCCTCGTCAGCGCCTCGTCGTCCGCGTCGATGACCGGGGTGTAGCCGATGTTGCACGCCTCGGCGACCAGCAGCACCACCAGCGAGGTCTTCACCCTCTCCATCCGGGGCCGGCCGTCGTCCAGGTGCACGAAGGCGTCCAGGAACCCGGTCCAGGAGTCCACCTCGAACAGCAGGTCCGGCAGGTCGATCCGCGGCAGCATCGCCCCGGTCATCCGGCGCAGCCACCGCAGCGACTTCGACTCGCCCAGCGCGCCGAGCCGGTCCACGTTCAGCTTCAACCGGCCGTTCGGCTGCACCTCGAAGCTCAGCTTCGCGTCCTGCCCGGCCTCCTGAAGCCGCTCGGCCATCAGCCGCCAGGCCGCGTCCAGCGCGCCGACCGCTCGGCCAGGTGCTCGGCCACCGGCTGATCCAGGCTCAGGCCGTGCAGCACGTCCGCCTGCACCGCCTCCCACTGCGGCCCGTCCAGCAGCCGCGCCCGCGGATCCGACCAGCGCGCGGACGGGGTGGCGAACACGTCCCGGCGCCCGAGCGCCCGGTAGAGCTGTTCCAGCACGCACACCACGTAGGCGTCGCGGTCCACTGACCCCTGCGGCAGCTCGGGGTTGGAGAACACCGCCTTCTTCCAGGCCGGCGGCACCAGCTTCTGGTCGATCTCGCGCGGCAGCAGCGGCTTGGCCTTCACCTTGCGCCGGGCCAGCGCCGGCAGGCGCTTGACCGCCTCCGGCACCCGCCGCCCTCCCGAGGCCGCGCCCAGCGCGCTCGACTCGCCGAGCAGCGACAGGAACGGGCGCACCGTGTTGTAGCGGCCGGCAAGCTGACGGCGCATCTCCGCCTCCGCCTCGTCGTCGCCCGGCGGCAGCAGCTCGTCCAGCAGCCGGGCCGCGGCCTCGACCTCGGAGCGCGGCCCCACCTCCTACTCCAGGGCCCGGTACATCGCCACCGCGTCCAGGTCGGCCCCGGCCTCGGCGACCAGGTCCAGCTGCCCGCTCCACAGCCGGTAGGCCGCCTGCACGGTGCGCGACGCCTTCGCCAGCCGCGGCCGGGAGGCCAACCAGACCTTGTCCGTGGCCCGCTTCGCCGCGCTCAGCAGCTTCACCTGCATCAGCAGCGCGAACACGTCCAGGGCGTCGTCGATCGCGGACGCCTCCAGGTGCCGCACCATCGAGGTCAGCAGCGCGGTGCGCTTCGGCTCCGGAGTGCGCTGAAGGATCGGCGCCTTCGACCCCAGCCCGACCCGGGCCAGCGTCGCCAGCCGGTTCGGCGGCACCTTGTCCACCCTCACTCGGCCCAGCCGCAACGCCGAGATCTCCTCCACCCGCTCCAGTGCCTTGGCCATGCTCGTGCCGGTCGTGCGCGTCGGCGGCCGACGCAACCGTTCCAGCTCCGACACCCGCCGACCCTCCGGCACCTCCAGCAGCGCCACCAGGTCCCCAGGCAGCGCGCCGCCCGCCCGCCGGGCCGCGTTGGCCACCGTGGCGTGCAGCCGGTCCTCCGCGACCTTGCGCACCGCGGCGACCTGCTTGGCCAGCACCGAGACGCCCGGCAGCAGCACCCGGTGGCGCCGCAGCCACCCGACCGCCTGGTTGAACAGCGCCACCGGCCCCTCGGCGTGCGTCCAGGCCCGCCCGTGCAGGAACGTGCGGAACCGCCGGCCCCACTCGTGGTCCTCGAACGGGTGGTAGCCGTAGGCGTCCCGGATCTCCCAAGCGTGGTCGTAGGCGGTCTGCCGGCGCTCGGCGTACCGCTTCACCACCGAGGGATCCTCGACCCCCAACTGCACGGCCAGGTGCTCGACCACCGGCAACGGCACGTCCAGCGGATCGTCCATCAGGAACCGGCCCACGTACCGGACGGTGCACATCTGCACCGCGAAGCCACCGCGACGGCGTGCTGATCGTGGATGAGACCGGGTTCCTGAAGAAGGGTGACAAGTCGGCCGGGGTGCAGCGTCAGTACTCCGGCACCGCGGGCCGGGTGGAGAACTGCCAGCTGGGCGTCTTCCTCGCCTACGCCTCCCCGTCAGGCCGGGCGCTGATCGACGCCGAACTGTATCTGCCGAAGTCCTGGACCGATGATCGAGCTCGATGCGCCCAGGCCGGCATCGGCGAAGAGGTGCAGTTCGCCACCAAGCCCGTACTGGCCCGGATGTTGCTCACCCGTGCTCTGGAGGCGGGCGTACCGGCCTCGTGGGTAACGGCCGATGAGGCATACGGCCTGGACTTCAAGTTCCGGCGCTTCCTGGAAGAGCACCACCTCGGCTACGTGGTCGCGGTGCCCAAGAACCAATGGATCGGCAAGGCGTGGGGCGGCCAGATCCACGCTGAGGCCGCGACCGCCCAGGCCCCGCCCGAGGCATGGAAACGCCGCTCCTGCGGCAACGGCGCCAAAGGGCAGCGCCAGTATGACTGGGCCCTGGCCACCGTGCACTTCGAGACCGAGCCCGGCTACCAGCGGTGGCTACTGGTCCGCCGCAGCCTGACCCCCAACGCCAAGGGCGAGCTCGAGCTGGCCTACTACTTGTGTCATGCCCCCGTCGGCACCAGCCTGGAGGGCCTCATCGCCGTCGCCGGCGCCCGCTGGGCCATCGAGGAATGCTTCCAGAGCGCCAAGAACGAGACCGGCCTGGACCAGTACCAGGTCCGACGCTATGACGCCTGGCACCGGCACATCACCCTCGCGATGCTCGCCCACGCCTACCTTGCCGTCACCGCCGCACACGCCCCAAAAGCCCAAGCGGCCTGGTCCGCTGGTGGAGGACGCGACCTTGGTGCCCAGGGTGACCAGCTCTGCGACTGCCGAAAACCACATCCATGCACGTCAATCGGGCTCTGCATCACTTTCGAAGCGACTACAAGTTCTGCTGGCAAGCAAACGCACATCGCCTACTGATGGCTGCTCGGTGGTTGCTCGTACGCGTTCGATCTGCCGTGGGACTGGGGCTTCGTCACGAAATCCTGACCCTACATAGCCGTGCCGAGACAGGGGACAAATGGCACATAATGGCGATGGTCAAGCACGCATGGTTGCTCGCGTGTACGCGATACGGCGCGGTATCCACCGTCACTTCCCGGCACGATGACAGGGATGCTCTGGGACACAGTGATAGAAAGCGTCATCCCGCGGCACGGAGTAGCACCAATCGAGCCGACTCATAATCCGTGGGTCGTGGGTTCAAGTCCCACCCGCCCTACTCTTCAATACCGCGTTCGACCTGGTATTTCTCGCCGGCCTCGGATCACGTTGTTGATCTTGGTTGGTTGCTCGGTGGTACGCGACTTGCATGCCTATGACGATTTCTCTCTCACCGCGGATCGAAAGCCCGGTATGACCGTCCTCACGGTAAGCCTGGTTCATCACTCTACATACAGCCGCTGACCCTGCATGGCGAACTTGACGTCTCTTCCTCGGGTCTCATCCCGCCTGCCATCGACACGTTGATCGATACCGGTCGGCAACGCCTCACGGTGGACACCGCCGATCTGACCTTCTGCGACTCCCAGGGGCTACGGACGCAACCCTTCTCGTCCACCGGCATGTCCCCTGAACCACTGGCATGCGCCTGCCGCCGCGAAGGCGGATGCCAGCCCGCACCTCATCTCGCCATAGCCGGTGTAACCACGGGGTTGCAGCTCAGGCGCTTCCTTGCCCTCCACTCAACCCGAGGCATCCCAGAGTCTTCACCGATCCCGGAGCGGTTCAACCTGGCGCCGCGACAGCACGGCCCTCGACGAGTTGGTCATGTGCGGCCCGACCCCGTCGATCAGATCAGGGAACCGATATGAGAGCAGTGCTCTTGAATTTCGAAGCCCGATGAGAGAGCATTGCTCTCGCAAGGAAGCACCAGTATCAAATGAAGGAGACACCATGGGCAGGCACGTCATCGCTGGAGCCGGACAGGTCGGCAAGCACCTCGCCGCGCACCTTCTCGCCCAGGGCCACGAGGTCACCGTGATCACCAGGTCCGGCAACGGCCCCGCCGGAGTCGAGGTCATCGCGGCTGACCTCACCGACCGCGACCGGCTCACCCAACTCGTCAAGGGCGCCGACGCCCTGCACAACTGCGCCGGCCCCGCCTACACCCGCTGGGCCCAGGACTGGCCCTCACTGGCCGCCGCGTTACTGGCCGCCGCCCAGGACACCGGCGCGGTACTCGTCACCGCCGGCAACCTCTACGCCTACGGACCCGTCACCGGGCCGATGACCGAGGACCTCCCCCTCGCCGCCACCGGTACCAAAGGCCGCGTCCGCGCCCGGATGTGGACCGACGCATTGGCCGCGCACCAGGCCGGCCGCGCCCGCGTCACCGAGATCCGCAGCTCCGACTACTTCGGGCCCGGCGCCAGCGACCAGACCCCCGTCGGCACGCGTTTTGTGCCTTCGCTGCTCGCCGGTAAGCGCACGTCCTTCCTCGGCGACCCCGACCAGCCCCATTCCTGGACCTACCTGCCCGACGTCGCCGCCGCCATGGCCATCGCCGCCACCGACGAACGCGCCTGGGGCCGCGCCTGGCACACCCCCACCAACCCCGCGCTGTCGGCCCGCGCACTGGCCGAGCAGCTGTGCGCACTCGCCGCAGCGCCCGCACCACGCCTCAACCGTCCCCCGGCGCCGATCCTGCTCGCCCTCGAACTGACCAACCCCGTCATCCGCGAACTGAAAGAAACCCGCTACCAGTTCGACCGCCCCTTCATCGTCGACTCCTCAGCCTTCGAGAACACCTTCGGCCTGACCGCCACCCCGCTCCACGCCGCGCTCCAGGCCACGATCAGCGCCACATGAACCACCTGACGATCGACCGACCAAACGTCCGCGTGGCAGTTGAAGGGGCACGCCGTTGTGACGGTGGCGTCCTGAGCCGGCCCGACCGGCTCGCCCAGATCACCCGCGAACGCGACGACCTGGCCCGCCGCCTGACCGATCTCCAGGCGGACACGCAAGTGTGACGAGCACCAGTGTGCCGGCGACCGGTTAGAGGGAGCAGAGAGGGCCGGAGTCCTCAGCGGGGGCTGCCGGGGCGGCGAAGAGGGCGACCAGATGGCGCACCGAGAGCCAGGCCCCGCCGGGGTCGCCTACGGGCAGGTCGAGGGTCAGCTGGTAGCGGGCGCGCCGGCCGATCCGCTCGTGTGGCCACCCAATGCGCGCGGACCCTGAACCCCCATGCTGCCCGAACTCGGGAGCAACGACGCCGGGCGAAGACATCGCTCGCCGCCTCCTCGTCGGAATGACCAGCATCAACGACGCACTCGTGTTCTCGATGAACCCCGCGCTGCCCTTCGGCGGCCGAGGCGACAGCGGATACGGGCGCAAGCACGGTGGAGAGCTCCGCGAGTTCGCATACCCGCACTCCTCCTCCGGCCAAGACCGGCCCTGCTCAGCTCTCAGTCTCGAGCCTTGACAGGCCGGCCCACGCGATGGCGGCAGCCCGCGCCGCCCCAGGGTGGCTTCCGCCGGGTCGCCGGTCATCTCGCGGGTGACGTGCAGCCGGTCCGCGTCGGCCTGGGCGGCGCTCTCCCGCTCGGCCAGGCCGTGTTTCGAAAGATCACGTGTGTGAGGCGTGTCGGTGATCGTTGAACGAAGAGGTCTCCGGTAGTTGGTTCGACGACCAAGAAAAACGAAATACCAGAGACCTCGTGGCCAGCGTGGTGGTGACGAGGCGGCACGATCTCGCTGACGCGCAGTGGGCGGCGCTGGAGCCGCATCTGCCTGCCGCATCGGGCAAGGGACGTCCGAAGTGGAGCAGGCGGCAGTTGATCGACGGGATCCGATGGCGGATCCGGACCGGGGCGCCGTGGCGGGACGTGCCGGCCCGCGACGGCCACCGGTTCACCGTGTACGTGCGATGCACCCAGCCCATTCACTGGCTCGGGAAGGTCATACAGGCCGTTGAGACCGAAGAGAACGGCCGGCTCGGCGACGGGGCCCACGGTGAGCAGGCAATCTGTAGTGCGGCCACGAGAGTTCTGCCGTGCCTATCCCCGGGAGGGTGTGGCTGGGTTGCGAACCGGCCACGAATACTGTGAGCCATGAACACGAGACGACAGCTCGGGGAGTTCCTTCAGTCAAGGCGTTCCCAGCTCCGGCCCGAGGATGTGGGGGTCGCCACCTACGGTGGCCGGCGCCGGGTCCCCGGGTTGCGCCGGGAGGAGCTGGCGCTGCTGGCCGGGGTGAGCGTGTCGTACTACTCGCGGCTGGAGCAGGGTCAGGCGTCCAACGCGTCTCCTGAGGTGCTGGACGCGCTGGCCGGGGCGCTGAACCTGGACGACGCGGAACGCCGGCACCTGCACGAACTGGCCACCGGCAGCCGCCGCCGGGGCGCCAGGCGCCGGCCAGCGCCCGAACGGGTCAGCCCGGCGACGCGTCAGCTGATCGCGACGCTGGGCGACGTGCCCGTGGTGGTGCTCGGCCGGCGCAGCGACGTGCTGGCGTGGAACACGCCGGGACACGCCTTGTACGCCGGCCATCTGGCCCCGGGCGCTCCGGACACACCGCGGCAGCGGCCCAACATGGCATGCCTAGTGTTCCTGGACGCACACACCCGTGACCTGTACGCCGACTGGACCGCCAAAGCACGTGCCGTGGTGGCGACCCTGCGGATGGCCTCCGGGTGGTACCCGGACGACCCTCTGCTGGCCGCGCTGCTCGGGGAGCTGACGGTCAAGAGCCCGGAGTTCGCCACGATGTGGGCCGACCACCGGGTCAAGGCCGGCGGCGACGCGGTCTACGAGATGCGGCACCCGCTGGTGGGCACCATGCAGGTGACCCAGCAGACGCTGCGGACCGCCGACGAGCAGGCGGTGGTCGTCGCCACCACCGAACCGGAGTCGCCCTCACACTCCGCGATGACGCTGCTCGTCCACAGCGCGGTCACCGGGCGTGCCTCCATCGCCCAGGACCCTCGGCCCGACGCGCCGGCGCGGACATGACCGGCTGACTCCTTCCCCACGCTTCCCCAGGTGCTCCGGACAGAGCGCCCGATGTCGCACGCCCGCGAACCCTCGTTCGCGAAGCCATTCGTTCGCGAAGTCATTCGGAAAAGGACCAGCAATGCGCAACATAACGCTCACCCTCGCGGTCGCCGCCGTGGCAGCCGGGATCGGACTGGTGACCGTACCGCCGTCGAACGCGGCGACGATCACCACCGCATCGTCCCCCTCGACCGCGCAGGCTCGCCCGTCGGCTGCGCCGCCGGTGACGTCACGGATCGCGGTGCACTTCGACCTGGCGAAGGGCCAACTGCCGGAGAACATCGCGCTGGGCCCGGACGGCACGGCCTACGTCACCTTCGCGACCGCCCGCCAGGTCGCCGCGATCAGCCCGGCCGGCGCCACCCGGATCCTGGCGACCCTCCCCGCGCCCGCCGACGGCGGCGCCGACACCCCGGCCCTCGGGTTCGCGCTCACCACCGGCATCGTGCGCACCGCCGACGGCACGCTGTACTTCCTGTACGCCAGCGGCGACGCCGCGACCACCGGCCTCTACCGGCTGCCTCCCGGGCAGGAGCCGCGACGCATCGCCGCGTTGCCGGCCACCGGGCTGCCCAACGGCCTGGCCTATGACGAGCCGGCGAAGACGTTCTACCTCACCGACTCAGTGCACGGCACCATCACCACCGTGCCCCTGAACGGCGGCCCCGCCCAGGTCTGGTCCTCGGCGCGAGAACTCTCCGCCACCTCATTCCTCGGCGCCAACGGCATCAAGGTGCGTCATGGCGCAGTTTGGGCCACCAACCTCGACCGCGGCACCCTGTTGCGGATCCCGATCAACCGAGGCCGTCCCGGAGCCGTCCGGGTCAAGGCCGCCGGGCTGGCCGGCATCGACGACATAGCCTTCGCCGGAACCGGCGACAACCAGGTCATCGCGACCCTCAACGCGCCGAACAAGGTCGTCCGAATCGATGCGGACGGCCGCGCGAAGACACTCCTGACGACCGCCGCCGGACTGCAGAACCCGACCTCGGTGGCCGTACGCGGCCGTACCGTCTACGTGCTCAGCGCCGCCTACACCACCGCCACCGACCCCAACCTGGTGCTGGCCACCCTGCCGCGCCGCTGACCCTTGGAGACGCACACCATGCACGACATCAAGCTCGGCGACGTCACCGTCACCCGCATCGAGGAGACGCACGGCCCGATCATGCCCACCCTGGCGTTCTTCCCGACCATGCCGGACGAAGCCTGGCAAGCGCATCGCGACCTGCTCGTTCCAGACCACCTCGGCGCCGACGACGCGATGGTGCACGTCGCCATGCAGACCTGGCTGCTGCGCAGCGAGGGCCGTACCATCCTGATCGACACCGGCATCGGCAACGACAAGAACCGCCCCGCTGTCGAACCCTGGCACCGGCAACAGCTGGACTACCTCGGCCGGCTCGCCACGGCCGGAGTCCAGCCGGAGGACGTCGACCTGGTCGTCAACACCCACCTGCACCTCGACCACGTCGGCTGGAACACCCGCCTGGCCGGCGGCGAGTGGGTGCCGACCTTCCCGAACGCCACCTACCTGATGCCGGCCATCGACTTCCACCATTGGAACCCGGCCAACAATCCCGGCATCCCCGGCAGCGTCAACGAGTACGCCTTCGAGGACAGCATCGCCCCGGTGCACGCCGCCGGACAGATACGCCTCTGGGAGGACACGTACACCATCGACGGGAACCTGCACCTGGAAGCGGCGCCCGGGCACACACCCGGCCACGCCGTGATCAAGCTGGAGTCCGGCGGCGACCGGGCCCTGTTCGCCGGCGACATCATCCACACCCCCTTGCAGCTGCACCACCCCGGCCACGACAGCTGCTTCTGCGAGGACCCGGCCCAGGCCCGTGCCACCCGGCGCCGCCTGCTCGACTGGGCCGCCGACACCACCACCTTGGTCCTGCCCGCCCACTTCAGCGGCCGATCGGCCCTGGAGATCGAGCGGCGTGCCGAGGCATACGCCGTCAAGGAGTGGGGCCCATTCACCCGCTACTGACCGCTCCGCCACCGGCGCCTCACCCCGCCTGGCTCGTCGCCGGTGGCCGAGCCCGCAAGGTGACCGCGGCCGTGCCCGCGGTTCGGCCACCTGCCCTGGATCAGTTCACTCAGCGACGCTCTCGCCGTCGGCGGGCGGCCCCGCGTGCTTGTCCGGCACGACGACGAGGCTGACAATGCGACGTGTGCGGCCCTGACCCCCAGTGCGGCCGATGCGTGTGACGACCGCCTTCTCTATTTCCTCGATCATCGCGGCGAATTCATCGTCGGACAGCCACACCGCCGCCTGCCGATAGACCACCCCGTCGCCGACGGGATCGGCGTCTTCCAGGGCGGCGAAGGGCTCGTCGAGTAGCAGGATGTCGGGCTCGCGGACGAGCGCGCGGGCCGGGGCGACGCGCTGGGCCTGGCCACCGGACAGCTCCGCGGGCCACGCCCGCCCCCGATCGGCGAGGCCGACCTCCGCCAGAGCCACCTCCGTACGCCGGGAGACGTCGGGTCCGCGCAGGCCGAGCGCGATGTTGTCGGCGATCCGCTTCCACGGCAGCAGGCGGTGTTCCTGGAACACCGCCGCGGTGCGGCCGATGGTGCTCACCTCGCCGTCCGCCTCGGAGTCGAGCCCGGCCAGGATGCGCAGCAGCGTGCTCTTGCCGGAACCGTTCGCCCCGAGCAGCGCGACCACCTCGCCCCGGCGGATCCGCAGATCGACGCCGTCGAGGACCACCGCGTCGCCGAACACGCGCACGATCCCCGTGGCGGTGACCACCGTCTCCGCCGCCGCAGGGGTGCCGCGGCTCAGCTCGCCTTGGGGCCGCGCCGCCATGCCAGGGCCCTCCTCTCCGCCGTACGCAGGGCGAGGTCGGAGAGCAGGCCGAGGAACAGCGACGGCAGCGCGCCGGGCAGGACGACGTGCCGCAGCCGGGCCGCGGCGGGCAGACCGCAGGTCCGCGCCGCCTCCACCAGCCGCTCGTCGATGTTGCGGATGCCGCTGTAGGTGTTGAGATAGACAGGGAAGAAGGCCCCCAGCGCGACCAGCGAGATCTTCAGCGGCCCCCCGATGCCGACCTAGATGAGCAGCAGCGGGACCAGGCCGAGGTGGGCCAGCATCCGCGCCATCTGCACCGGAGGGTCGACGAGGTCGTCGCCGAGCCGCACCAGCCCGGCGGCCGATCCGAGCGCGAGCCCCAGCCCGCCGCCGATGCTCGGGCCGATGACGGCCCGGGTCAGCGAGTGACGGCGCCTCCCCCGTCACGAGATGATCACCTGCGACGGCGCAGGCAGCACCGGCCCGATCGCGCGCCGGGCGCCCGGGGTGCGCCCGTGTCCCCAGCCGATCTGCCGGCGGTATCCGCCCAGCAGCCCCCGCTCGGCCAGTTCCGTCACGTCGGGCGGCTCCGGGAGCGGGTGCGCGGCCGGGGCCACGTAGAGGGCGTCCACCGGGCAGTACGCCTCGCACATGAAGCACGTCTGGCAATCGCCCTGCCGCGCGATCAGCGGCACCCCGTCGTCCCCGCGCACGAACACGTCCGTCGGACAGGCCTCGATGCACTTGTCGCAGGTGATGCACCGGTCGCGCAGCACGATCTCGATCACGACGCCACCGCCAGCGGCCACCCGGTCTCCGGCAGCACCCAGACCTCGTCGAGCCCGCCGGAGATCAGCCGGTGGTGCTGGGCGGGGTCGGAACCGGGGTGGTCGGCACGCTTGTGCATGCCGCGGCTCTCGGTCCTGGCCAGCGCGCTGGCGTACATCCACCGGGCGTGGGCCGCCATCGCGGCGGCCGAGCGAGCGCGCACGACGTCGGGGCCGTCGGCGCGCAGGCCCTGCCTGGCCCGCTTCCAGGTCTCGTCGAGCGAGGCCAGCGCGGGCGCGAGCCGATCGCCGTGGCGCAGGTAGTTCTTCTCGTACGGCAGCACCTCGGCCTGGACCGCCTCGATGATCTCGCGGTGCCCGGCCGGGTCGCCGCCGGTCGGTCGCAATCCGGCGCGGCCCGCTCCGCGCACGGCCCGCGTGGCCGTCCGGGCGCCCAGAGCGCGGGCGTGACGGGCCGCGGCCTGCCCTGCCCAGGTGCCGGACGACATCGCCCAGGCCGCGTTGTGGCTGCCGCCGCCGGTGAAGCCCCCGCAGATCGGTTCCCTGGTGGCGGCGTCGCCGGCGGCGTACAGGCCCGCGACGGAGGTGGCGCAGTCGTAGCCGGTCAGGCGGATCCCGCCGGTCCCGCGTACGGTCCCCTCCGCCAGGAGCGTGACGGGGAAAAGCTCGGTGAACGGGTCGATCCCCTGCCGGTCGAAGGGCAGGAAGAAGTTGGGCTGAGCCAGTCGCATAGCCTGCCTGATCCCCTCCCCCGCCTGGTCGAGGCGGCAGAAGACGCGCTCGGACAGCAGCGCCCGCGCGATCACCGACCGGCCGCGCGTGCTGCCCGCACCCTCCAGGACGCTGCCGTCGGCATGGTAGAAGGTGGCGTAGGAGTAGAAGGCGGTCTTGGTTACGGAGGTGAACTCCGGAGCGATCGCGTAGGCGTTGGAGAACTCCATGCCGGACAGCTCGGCCCCGGTCTCCGCCGCGAACAGGGCGCCGTCGCCGGTGTTGACGTCACAGCCGAGCGCCTTGCTGAGGAAGGCGCAGCCGCCGGTGGCCAGCACCACCGCGCCCGCGCGCACCCGGTAGGAGCGGTCGTGCTGCCTGCGGTGGCCGGCCGCGCCCGCGACCGCGCCGTCCGCGTCCACCAGCAGTTCGGTGACAGGGCTGTGGTCGAGCACGCGCACCCCCGAGCGGCGCGCGCGGATGCGCATGCGGCGCATGTACTCCGGGCCCTGCAGGCCGCGCCGAATCTGCCCGCCGTCCTCACCCACCGGGAAGGGGTAGCGGCTCACCTCGGCCAGCTCGTTCATGTTCGCGTATGTCTGGTCCAGGACCCGGGCCATCCAGGCGCGATCGGCGAGGTACCCGCCCAGGGCCTCCCGGGAGGCCATCGCCGCCTCGCGGGAGGCCGGGTCGGGATCGACGTACCAGACTCCGGTGCCGGCGGCAGCAGTAGCACCGCTCGTGCCCAGGTAGCCCTTGTCGACCAGGACGACGTCGGCGCCCGACTCGGCGGCCTTGACGGCGGCCCAGGCGCCGGCCGGCCCGCCGCCGGCCACCAGGACGTCTGCGATGAGATCCAGATCGGTCATGACTTCCTCCTCATGGGAGATCCGCAGGGCGGCTCGTCAGTCCTGCGCTGAAGAAGGTGACGGGACGTTCCTGCGCGACGCCGTCGACGACGATGTCCACTGCCTCGTTGTAGAAGGCCACGTGCCCCTTGATCGGCGCGGCGGCTGGGATGGGGTCGGGGTAGGCCCAGGCGACGTCGGGCGGCGCGCCTCCGCCCTTGAGCGACCAGTAGGAGGCCGCCCCCTTGTACGGGCAGCGGGTGTGCGTCTCGGTCGGCTCCAGCAGGTCGAACCGCACGTCATCCGGCGGGATGTAGTAGCGGGTCGGCAGACCTGTCTCGAACAGCAGCACAGCGTGACGGGTGTCCGCGACCACCTGCCCGCCGATCTCGACGACGACATGCCGGGAGCTGGGGATCGGGTCCACCCGCTTGTACGGGTCGCGCGGGTGCACGAAGATCTCCTCTTCCTCCTCGTACCAGTGGTCGAGCACGACGTCCGGATGCCGGAACCACGCGAACACGATGTGGTCGGGAAGCTCCGGATACCGCCAGGCGGCGTCGCGTACGAGCGCGTCCCCGACCGCGAGGTCGTAGCGGACGCCCGGCGGCTCCCCGACGTCGCGAAGCAGGTCGGTACGCACGTCACGAGCGGGGAAGGCGTACCCGGGCACCGGCCGGCCCGGCTCCCACACGAGCACGGGGGCGCGGCTGTCCACGACGACGACGCCGTCGCGCAGACCGCGCACCCAGCGCTCGCTCGGCTCCCAGCGGAAGTCTCCAGGCATGTCAGGTCTCCGCCAGCTCGGCCACATACGGGCGGCCCTCGCGCCACGCCGCGACCTGGTCCGGCCGCCCGAACACCTCCAGATACTCCTCGACCTGCCGCTTGGCCTGGTCCCACAGCAGCACGGGCTCGTAGTCGGAGCCCTCGGGGCCGACGAACGGGGCCAGCGGCTCGATCACGGTGTCCAGGCTGGGGTGCCAGAACACGCCGGTCGAACGCCTGGTGACCGAACCACCCGCGACCACCCGGTGCGTACCCGCGGACAGGCGGCCGTTCGTCCACTTGGTGAGTATGTGACCGGAGAACACCTGCAGGGCGCCGGGCACGATGGGGACCGGGATCCACTCGCCGTCGGGGCCGCGGCCCTGCAACCCGGCGTAGTCGCCGCGCTGGTGCAGCACCGTGAGCGCGGAGCCGTCGGCGTGCTCCAGCAGGAGCAGCTTGTCCTGGTCGGTGTCGCCGCCGTCGTCATAGGTCCAGGTCGGGTAGTCGTTGACGACGAAACTGGTGTAGTAGGGGCGTCCGGAGGTCGGGAAGGTGTCGGCGGGGACGCCGAGCAGGCGCGCGTACAGGGTGAGCACCTTCTCGGCCACGCCGACCGAGGCGTCGTGGTAGCGCGCGGCCAGGTCCTTCAGGCCCGGCTCCTGCAGGGGCCAGACGTTGGGGTGGGCGTAGAGCTGCGCGTGCTCGTCGCCGAGCCCGGCCGCTTTCGCCTCCTCGACGCTGCCGAACTGGCCGATGATGAAGCGTTCCAGCTCCAGGCGGCCGAAGTCGTCCGGCCACTGCCGCCAGCCGCGGTAAGGGTGGCCGGTGGGGCTGGCCAGCTCGGCCTTATCCTCGCGGGGCAAGGCCAGAACGCGGCCGATGGAGTCGTGGAAGCCGTCGATGAGCTCGTCGGGCACTCCGTGGTTGGTCACCTGGATGATCCCGATCTGCTCGGCCGCTTCGCGGGCGGCGTCGAGCAGTTCGGGCGGGGCGTCGTCGCTGAGGGCGAGTTCGAGGTCGATGAGGGGGATCTGGGCGGTCATGAGCTGCTCCTCGTGGTCGGGCCGGTCAGCAGGAGGTCGGCGAGCCGGGCGGGCGTGAGCCCGGCCGCGGTGGGTGGTGGTCCGTCGGGAGCGGGGCTGTGTCCCTCCGAGGCGACGAGCCGGGCGGACGGCACGCGCTCGCTCAGCTCGGCCACGGCGGCGTCGCTCAGGCCGCCGCGGACGACGGTGACGGGCGCTCCCCCGGCGGCGAGCCGGGCGAGCCCTTGCCAGAGGTACTCGGCGTCGTCCGAGGGAGCGGGATGCCCCGGGGAGGGTTCCGATGAGAATGAGGGCGGGGACGAGGTGCGGGTGCCGGGCGGCCAGCGCGGCGGCGGCGAACGCGCCTAGTCCGGTCCCGGCCACTGCCTTGGCCTTCGGGGCGAACGATCTGATCGCCTCAGCGATGGGCGGCACCAGTTTGCGGGGCGCGTAGACGGCGGTATGGCGGCTGGAGCGACCGTGGCCCGGCAGGTCGAGGGCCAGCGCGGGACGGCCTAGCCCGGCCAGCGGGCCGTCCCAGTCGCGGGCGCTGCCGCCGGCGGCGTGCAGCAGGACGACTTCCGGCGGTCCCGACCCCCAGGCGACGCCGCTCACGTGGTCGCCGGTGGAGACGGTGACCCATCGGCGCTGCACGGGGCCGGGCAGACCGGCGAACTCGTGGTCGGACATGGTGCTTCCTCCCGGAGAGCGGTTATGGTGACGTGCTGTTCCCGGCTCGACGTGGGAGCCGCTCGGGATCGAGGTGACAGCGGACGACGTGCCCCTGTCCGAGGTCGCGCGCCGGTGGCGCGCTCGTGTCGCACAGTCCGCCGACGCGGCTGGGGCAGGTGCCGGCGAACGGGCATCCGGTGCCACTCACCCGGCCCGGAGGTCCGGGCCGGCGGCTGCCGACGAGCAGCGCCGTGTAGGGGTGGTGCGGGCCGTGCAGGACCTGCCCGGCCGGTCCCTGCTCGACGATCCGGCCCTGGTACATCACCGCGATCCGGTCGGCGAGGTAGCCGACGACGGCCAGGTCGTGCGAGATGAACAGGTACGACGTGCCGCCGGCCCGCTGCCGGTCGTCGAGCAGCCGCAGCACGCCGGCCTGCACGCTGACGTCCAGGGCGGACACGGGCTCGTCGCACACCACCAGGTCGGGTTCGCCGGCGAAGGCGCGGGCGATGGCGGCCCGCTGGCGCTGGCCGCCGGACAGGCGGTCGGGGCGGGCGTCAAGGATGTACGCGTCGAGGCCCGCCTCCCTCGCCAGGTCCGCCGGGTCTCGCGTGCCGCCGAGGCTGCGGGCCGCCTTGGCCAGGATGACGCGGACGGTGTGGCTCGGGTTGAGGGAGGCGTAGGGGTTCTGGAAGACCATCTGTACGGCGCGCCGCTGCCCGGGGTCCCGGCGGGTCACCGAGGGGTGGAGGGGACGTCCGTGCAACGTGATCGTCCCCGGCCCGCGTCCTGCCAGCCCGGCGACCGCCCTGGCGAGCGTGGTCTTGCCGCTGCCCGACTCGCCGACCAGCCCGACGACCTCACCCCTCCGGATCACCAGATCGGCACCGTCCACGGCCACGGTCCTGCCGTACCGGCGCGTCAGTCCCCGGATCTCCAGCAGCGGCCCGCTCTCCGGCACGGCGGGCTCCGTCTCCATAGGTTCCGTCTCCGTAGGTTCCGTCTCCGCGGGCTGCCTTTGCGGAAGCTGCGGTCGCGGTTCCGGTCGCCGGGCCTGGCCCGGGTGGTGGCAGCTCACCTGGTGGAGAGCCGCCACGCCCGAGGCGACGGGCGGCACAGGCACACCGGCCACCGCCACCGCGGACGGTGCCGGAGCGGTGGAGTGGCACAACGCGGCCGCCCGGGGGCAGCGGGGGGCGAACGAGCAGCCCGCGAGCTCCTCTCCCGGGACGGGCGGATGGCCGGGGATGGGGGTCAGCGGGTGGGTGCGCCGGGTACGGCCCAGCCGGGGCGTACCGGCCAGCAGCGCCGCCGGGTACGGGTGCGCGGGCTCCCGGAGGACCGCCCCTGCCGGTCCCTCCTCAACCAGGCGGCCCGCGTACAGGACCCCGACGCGGTCGCACAGCCGTCCGACGAGATCCAGGTCGTGGCTGATCAGCACCACCGCCGCGGCGAGCTCGACCCGCAGCTCGCCGATCAGCTCCAGGATCTCCCGCTCGACCGTCGCGTCCAGCCCAGTCGTCGGCTCGTCGAGGACGAGCAGCCGGGGGCGGGCGGCGAGGGCCGCGGCGATGACCACCCGCTGCTGCTGCCCGCCCGACAACTGGTGCGGATACCGGCGGGCGATCGCGCGGGGATCAGGCAGGCGCACCCGTTCCAGCAATTCGGGGACCTCCCGGCGGTCGCGACCGCGCGCCCGCAGCGCCTGGGTGAGCTGCGTGCCCACCCGCATGGTCGGGTCGAGCGAGGCGCTCGCCTCCTGGTGCACGACGGCCAGCGCCGCCGCCCGCCAGCGCCGCAGGCCCGCGGGCGGCAGCCCGAGCACGTCCACGCCGTCCACGACGATCCGGCCCGAGGTGATCGCTCCGCCACGCGCGACCTGGCCTCCGAGCGCCCGGCCCACGGTCGTCTTGCCGCACCCCGACTCCCCCACGAGCCCGTACGTCTGACCGGGCGCCACCGTGAATGACACCCCGCGCACCGCCGCCTTCCCCGCGTAGGCGACGGACAGATCCTCGATCCTGAGCCCGGTCATGACGCCTCCCAGCGCCCGCGTAGCGCGTCCGTGACCAGCGCGATCCCGACCACGAGTGAGGCGATGGCCATTGCGGGCCCGAGCACCGTCCACGGCGCGAGCTGCAGCCACAGTCGGTTGTCCGACACCGACGCCCCCCAGTCGGGCGAGCCCGGCGGCTGTCCGAGACCGAGGAACGACAGCGTGGCCGCGGCGAAGATCGCGTCGCCGAAGCGGGACGTGGCCTCCACGAGCACCGTCGGGGCGACGTTCGGCAGGATCTCGCGCACCGTCAGGCCCCAGGACCGCTCGCCGCGCAGCCGGGCCGCCTCCACGTAGGACTTCTCCCGCTCCACCAGCGTGGCGGCGCGCACGCTGCGCGCCACGATCGGCACGAACG
The DNA here is from genome assembly GCF_053603495.1 of Nonomuraea sp. NPDC004186. NCBI lineage: Bacteria > Bacillati > Actinomycetota > Actinomycetes > Streptosporangiales > Streptosporangiaceae > Nonomuraea > Nonomuraea sp. NPDC004186. Next base: position 24,695 of record NZ_JBSGFQ010000106.1, read on the forward strand.
ACGCGGCGATGACCAGCACCATGACCGTGACCGACCGCCCGGCCAGCGCCACGACCAGCACGGTCGCGATGATCGAGGGGAACACGACGACGGCGTCGAGGAACCGCATGACGATCTCGTCCACCAACCCGCCGTAGGTGCCGGCCGCCAGCCCCACCAGGGTCCCGGCCACGACCGCCAGCGCGGTCGCCGCCGGCGCCACCAGGAGCACCGGTCTGGCGCCCGCGAGCAGCCGCGAGAAGGTGTCCCTGCCGAACTGGTCGGTGCCCAGCCAGTGCGCGCCCCCCGGCGGCAGGAAGCGGGCGGCCGGGTCCTGCAGGTCCGGCTCGTACGGCACGAGCTGTGGCCAGAGCACCGCCACGACCGCCCATGCGAGGACGATCGCCGCGCCGATGCCCAGAGCGGCCTGGTGCCGGTGCCGCCGCGCGAACGGCAGTGCGATGGCCGTCACGACGCCGCCCCCAGCCGGATTCGCGGATCGAGCAGCCGGTACGCCACATCGGCGGCGAGCACGATCAGCATGTACAGCAGCCCCAGCACCATGGCCGTGGCCTGCAGCGTCGGCAGGTCCTTGTCGACCGCCGACGACAGCAGCAGCGCCCCGATCCCGGGATGGTTGAACAGCAGCTCAACCGTGACCAGCCCGCCGAGCAGGAACTGCAGCTGCACGCCGAGCGCGCTGGTGGCCGGGATGGTGGAGTTGCGCAGCACGTGCCGCCGCACCACCTGCCACCGGGTGAGGCCGCGCAGTTCGGCGGCCCCCGCGTACGCGCTCCCGATAGCGGCCACGGCGCCGGCGCGGACGTGCCGGGCGACGTATCCGGTGCACAGCAGCACCAGTGAGAGCGCGGGCAGCGCCAGATGGCCCAGCCGGACGAGCAGGGAGGAGCCGTCCGGCGCCTGCGCCGAGGAGGGGAACCAACGCAGCCGCACCGCGAAGACCACCAGCAGTACCACCCCGGTCACGAACTCGGGCGTCGCGCCGAGCGCCAGCCCGGTCACGCTCACCAGCCGGTCCACGGGCCGGTCGTGGTTGACGCCCGCGACCAGCCCGAGCCCGACCGCGACCGGCACGAGCAGGGCGAACGCCAGCGCCGCCAGCAGCATCGAGGCCGCGAGGCGGTCGAGCACGAGGTCGCGGACCGGCACGCCGAGCGTGTAGGACTGGCCCCAGCGGCCAGTGAGGAAGCCGCCCAGCCAGTCCGCGTACCGCTCGGGCAGGGGGCGGTCCAGGCCGAGCTGGGAGCGCAGGCGGGCGACGGACCCGGCGCTCGCCTCGCGGCCCAGGATGGTGCGGGCGACGTCGCCAGGCACCAGCTCGGTCGTGACGAACACCAGAACCGACACCCCGAGCAGGGTCAGCGGCACGGCCACCAGCCGGCGCAGCAGGAAGCCCATCACACGACCTGCGAGACCGAGCTGAAGTCGACGTAGCTGGAGGGGTGGGCCTGGATGCCGGTGAACTTCCTGCCGTTGTAGGCGCGGACGGTCCCGCTCCACACGGCCACGATCACCGGGATGTCCTGGTGCAGGGCCTTGGCGATGATCTCGGCCTGGACCGCCCGTTCGCCGGGGGTCTGGGCGGCGTCGTAGGCGTCGGCGGCCGCATCGAGGGCGGGGTTGGCGTACTTGGAGCCGTTCCACACGCCGCCGCCCTTGACCATGGGGATGATGAACTGGCTGGGGGTGGCGCGGCCGGCCCAGCCGACGAGGTTCGCGGTGGAGAACAGCCAGGGGGTGTCCTTCTCCTGGTCGCCCCCGTAGAAGTCGGCCGAGGTGCGCTGGTCCAGCTCGACCTGGATGCCGGCCTGCTTGAGCTGGTTCTGGACGGTGAGCGCGTAGTCCTTGCTGGGCGGGTCGTACGTCAGGGTGAACTTCAGCGGCTGCCCGCCGAGCAGCTCGGCGACCTTGGCCGGGTCCTTGGCGCGCTGGGCGATGCCGTCCGGCGCGGCCGGGAACAGCGGGGCGAACAGGTGGTCGTTGCCCAGAGCCCCGATGCCGTCGTAGACGGTGGCGTTCACGCCGGGCCGGTCCAGCGCGTACGCGACCGCCTGCCGCGCCTCCTTGCGGTCGAACGGCGGCCGGTCCGTGCGCAGCGTGAACGCGGTCAGACCGGTGCCCTGGACCTGGTCCACGGTGATGTCACCGAGCCCCTTGAGCGGGCCGACGAGCTGCGGGCGGCTGAGGATCTGCGCATCGATCTCACCGCTCTGCAGCGCCAGCAGGTCAGCCTGGTCGTCGGCGTAGAAGGTGATCTTCACTCCGTCGAGGTACGGTTTACCCGGCTCCCAGTACTTCGGGTTGCGGGTGAACGTGGCCCCCGACGACGCGTCGTACGACTCCAGCAGGAACGGCCCGGTGCCGATCGGCTTCTTCGTGAAGTCGCCCGCGTAGTCCTTCTTCAGGATCACCGCGTTGTAGTTGCCCGCCGAAACCAGATACGGGAAGTCGGAGAAGGCCCGTTCGAGCGTGAAGACGACCGTGGCGGCGTCGCGCACGCTCACCCCGCCCTTCGCCAGCACCGTGTCGAAGGCGGACAGCGCGGCGGACTTGGACTTCGGGTCGAGCAGCCGGTCGAAGCTCGCCTTGACGGTCTCCGCGTCGAGCGGCGTGCCGTCGGAGAAGGTGACGCCTTTGCGCAACGTGAACGCCCACCGCTTGCCACCGTCCTCGGACTCCCACTTCTCGGCCAGCCGCGGCTTCAGCGTGAAATCCCGGTCGAGCCAGATCAGGTAGTCGGCGACGAGCTGGACGATGGCGATGGCCGAGCCGTCGTACATGGTGACGGGGTCCACGGCGGTCGGCGGTGGAGGGGAGCCCGCGCGCAGGGTCCCGCCGCGTCGGGGTGGCGCGGACGCCGCGGCGTTGGCGTCCGCGCCGGACTGAAGAGCCCCGCTGTCCGCGCCGGTCAGCGGAGCCCCGCCGCCTGCGCCACAGGCGGCCAGCAAGAGCGAGAGGGCTCCCCCTCCTGTCCCGGCGAGCAGGACCCGCCTGGTCAAATCGGTGGCCCCCGGAAGGGCGGGCCGGTTGAAGGGATGGGGGAATTCCCTCATGGGTGCTCCTTCATGGCGAACTCTAACCCACTATTCAGGTAGGAATACTCGGATGTCAACCCATCGAGACGTCATAGTGGCGGCTGTACAGCGGACCCGGTCGGCCACCTCGGAGAGACGGAGCTGGACCCCTGGCCAGCGCGGCACGATCCCCATCGAGCGGCGCCGGCAAGCTCGCCGCCATCGCCCGGTGGCGGGAGCAGGCCACGGCGGAGAACCTGTCGATCCTGCAGTTCGCCCGCCGGATCGCGCCAGCGCGCCTTCGACGGCGCTGCGTCGCACATCGCCGACGAATGGGTGCGGCACTTAGGCAGCCCCGATCGAGCACGGCGATCTCATCGTGCAGAGTGGCGGCCACGGCCGGGCCGTGCCGTGCGCTCGAATACGTTCACCGACCGGGGCTGGAGCTCATGGCGGGTGCGGCTACGGCTTGACCTCGCTGAGCCGCCCGGTCCTGACGTCGTAGACGAACCCCCGGATCGCGTCCTTGTGCGGGATGAACGGGTCCGCCCGGATGCGCCGGACGGACTGGATCACGTCCTCCTCCAGGTCGGTGAACGCCTCGGCGGCCCAGTCGGGCTTGATGCCGACGTCGTCGTAGACGTCCCGCTTGAAGCCGTCGTCGGTGAAGGTGAGCATGCCGCAGTCGGTGTGATGGATCAGGACAATCTCGCGAGTGCCCAGCAGCCGCTGGCTGATGGCCAGACTGCGGCGCTCACCCGCCGTGATGACGCCGCCCGCGTTGCGGATGACGTGAGCGTCCCCTTCTCCCAGACCGAGCAGGCCGTAGACGTTGAGCCGCGCGTCCATGCAGGCCACCACGGCGACCCGTTTGGCAGGCGGCAGGGCCAGCGCCCCATGCCGGAAGGACTCGGCATAGCGCTCGGCGTTGGCGACCAGCTCGTCGGTGATGCTCATCGGGCCTCCCTCTACCGGTCCTCTTACCCTTACCCGCAATTCCGATATGGTCAACAGGGATTTCCGTCGGAGGCCTCGCTCCCCATGCGCCGGGACCGCTGCCGTAAGGTGGCGCTCTACGATGGCATGGTGAGTCATTCCGACCGGGCGGCACTGGCTCGACTCGAGGTAGCGGTGTCGGCCGTCGTGCGGTGGAGTGAGAGCAAGCACGTCAAGGCCGAGGTGGCGCGTCGCTCGGGGTGCGATCTGCCCGGCAGCGAGCTGCGCCTGCTGGAGCACTTCGACGTCGCCGAGCCCATGCGCGTCTCCGACATCGCCGAGTGCCTGCACATCGACATGTCGACGGTCTCGCTGCAGCTACGCCGGCTCCGCACCGACGGCCTCGTCGTACGAATACCGGATCCGCACGACCGCAGGGTCACCCTCATCGCCATCACCGACGCGGGCCGCGCCACCGTGGCCCAGGTCCGCACCACGCGGCGCGACCTGCTCCAGGACATCCTCTCCGGCACCGACCCGGCCGAGCTCGACCGAGCCGCCGATGTCCTGCTGCGGGTCCAGGAGCACATGCTCGACGGCATGCGCACCACGCCTGGTCTCACCGATCCTCACTGACCCCGGCCGAACCCGAGCCGCTTGTGGTGCCGCCACTCCCAGTGCTTTGATTTCTCAAAGTAAATATATGGAGGTGGGGGATAATGTCCGCAGCAGTGATCACCGGCGGGAACGACGGCATCGGCAGGGCACTGGCCGACACCTATCTGGAGCGCGGATACCAGGTCCTCGTCATCGGCCGCGACCGCGGGAAGGGCCAGGCCTTCCTCGACGCCGCCACCGGCCACGGGGCGGGCGGCCGCGCCCGCTTCCTGCGAGCGGACCTGAGTCTCGTCACCGAGAACGAACGTGCCCTCGCCTGGATCACCCGGACCTACCCGAGCATCGACGTCCTCGTACTCGGCGCGCGGTACCACCGCTCGAACCGCGTGGAGACCGCGGAGGGATTCGAGAGCAACTTCGCGCTCTACTACCTCAGCCGGTTCCTGCTCAGCCACGGCCTGGTCGGGCCACTGAGCCGGGCACCGCACCCGATCATCCTCAACTTCGGCGGAGCCGGCCAAACCGGCCCCGTACGCTGGGACGACCTGCAACTGCGGCGCGACTACCCGGGGACCGGCGCACTGGGCCACAGCGCGAAACTGTGCGACCTGCTCGGCGTCAGCTTCGCCCGGATCCACCACGACACACCCATCCGATACGTGCTCAACCATCCCGGCGTCGTCACCACCAGCTTCGCCGGCGAATACGACCAGGCAACCGCAGCCCAGATAGAACGCCTGAGAACCATCGGCAAGACCACCGCACAGGCGGTCGCACAGATCCTGCCCTACCTCGACAATCCGCCCGCACGACTGACCGCGGTCCTGGAAGGCGAACGCGTTCCCACCGACACCGGCGCCTTCGACCCTGCGGAGGCGACCCGCCTGCACGAGATCACCCAAAAGCTCCTCGCAGGATAATCGAGTTGCCGCTCAGTCCGCGGCTGTCCGCGCCGCCGGCGGCAGCGGCGGGGGACCCGGCGGCGACCAGCCCGGCGATCGGTGACACCTTGCGCCGAGCGATCAGCCACCTGCCCTCGAAGCGTCCGAAGTCGTCCTCGACCAGGCCGATCGTCGTCCAGTCCGCCGGGCGGAGGTCACCTTGAGAGGCCTGCGCCATCTGGAGGATGCCGCCCGCCACTCCGGCCGCCTCCGCCGGCGCGTGCTGGAGCACCGACGCCTGGAGAGGCGAGATGACCAGCCCCGCGGCGGCGCTCTGGCACATGGCGCACACCGCCAGCAGCACGGGCAGGCGGCCCGGGGAGCGAACAGCCCGGCGAGACCGCTCGCGAGCATGGCGCAGGCCGACAGCGCGAGCCCTGCCGAGACCGTGTGGCGGCCGAAGCGCCGTGCCACCCGCCAGGCCAGCGCGGAGCTCGCCGTCATCGCCGCGGCCGCGGGCAGCGTGACGCGGGCGGGAAGATCGGGATGCGAGTGTAGCCCTCCCGCTCGTACAGGCGGATCGCGTCGGGCTGCCGGTCCCCCGTCTGCAGGATGACGCGTCGCGCGCCCAACTCGCGCGCGGCCTCCTCGGCCGCCGCGAGCAAGAACCGCGCCACCCCGCTCCCCCGGAGCGACGGCGCCACGTACATCCGCTTGAGCTCGACCTCCTCGCCGAGGCGGCGCAGCAGCACATGCCCGACAGGTCGCCTGGCGTCGAAGGCGACGCCGGTGAACAACACGGACTCCGCCCGCACGGCCATCCCGGCGGGAAGGCGGCCGGGGTCGGCCGCCGGCCTGTCGGCGTAGCGCCGGCCCATCTCCTCCCGCATGGCCGCGCGCAGCTCCCCGGCCGCCGGATGGTCATAAGGCAGGGTTCGGACGGTGAACGTGGCGTTGTCAATGGTCATGCGTCCCCTCCCGTACTCGTTCGCCGGCCAACCGCCGGATCATGGCGCGGGACGCCAGCCGAGCAGGGGCGCCAGCTCCTGGGCGCCGGCGGCGAGCAGCCGGACGTGTTCGTCGAACTCGGGCACACCAGGGACGAAGCTCACCAGCAGGTCGGTGATCTCCCGCAACGCGGGATCGGCGGCCAGCTCGGCCGCGAGATCCTCCGGCGGTCCAAGGAGAGCGCGGTCGGCCTCCAGGTACTCCTCGACGCTCAGGCCCGCGACCTCACGCTTGGAGGACAGCCAGTTCTGCCAACGACGGGCGCCGGGCGTGACCAATCGGATCGCTTCAGCCCGGTCGGGGTGGGGGTAGACGGCTCGGGAGACCTGTACCCGGGGCCGACGACCGGACTCCCCCCATGCCGCGCGGTAGGCCGCGATCCACTCGGCCTGCCGCTGCTGAGCCTCACGCACGGTGCTGCCACGCCAGCCGGTGGCGCGCGAGAGCTGCAGCCCGTCACCGGCGCGGGCGGCGGCGGCCGCCGCCGCATGGGCCAGCGCCGGGTCGCCGGTGGTGGCCTGCCACAGCCGCTGCCGTACACCGGCCCCGGGCGGGTGGAGCACCTCGCCGAGGCTGTTGAGCGCCACCCCCTCCAGCACCTCGTGGAGCCGCTCCACCGAGGCGTCGAAGAGCTTGTGCCGGTCGGCCAGGTCCTTCCCGAACGCCTCCCACGCTCCGGGGAAGGGACCCGATCCCACCCCGAGCTCGAGCCGGCCGCCGCTGAGCTCGTCGAGCGTCGCGGCGTCCTCAGCGATCTTGAGGGGATCCTCCAGCGGAAGCACCAGCACGCCGGTGCCCAGCCGGATCCGCGTGGTGTGCTCGGCGATCGCGGCGAGCACGACCAGCGGCGCGGAGACGTGCTCGTTGCCCTGCCGGAAGTGCCGGTGGATGACCCATCCGGAGTCGTAGCCCAGCTCCTCCGCGGCCACGAACAGGTCGATCGCCTCCCGGTAGGCCCGGGCCGGCGGCACGTCGCTGTCGAGGTGCAGCAGGAAGCCCAGGCGGAACGGCCGGCCGTCCTCGACGCCGGTCCCTATCAGGTCAGCCATGTCAGAGCTTCACCCCGGTCCCGTGCACGCCGTGTTCGTCGATCAACGTCAGCTCCTCCTCCGTCAGCGGCGGGAAGTCGAGCGCCTTGACGTTGTGATCCAGTTGCCAGGTCGAGCTGGCTCCGATGAGTGCCGAGGTCACCTGCGGCTGCCGCAGCACCCACTGCAGCGCCAGCTGCGCCAGCGACTGGCCGCGCCGCTCGGCGATCCGGTTGAGCGCGGTGGCCCGCTGCCGGTAGGTGTCGTCGATGACGTCGGGCGAGAGGAAGGTGCTGTTCCCCGCACGCGCTCCCGCCGGAACGCCGTCGAGGTACTTGCCCGTGAGGAGCCCTTGCGCCAACGGCGAGTAGACGACCAGGCCGAACCCATCCTCGGCGGCCAGTTTGAGAAGGCCGTTGAACTCGGGCCGGCGGTCGAAGATCGAGTACCGCGGCTGGTGGACCAACAGCGGCACTCCCGCCTGTCGCAGCAGTTCGGCCGCGTCGTGTGCCCGCTCGGGGGCGTAGTTGGAAATGCCGGCGTACAGCGCCTTGCCCTGCTCCACGGCGCTGACGAGGGCGCCGACGGTCTCCTCCAGCGGCGTGGACAGGTCGGGGCTGTGGCTGTAGAAGACGTCGACGTAGTCGGTGCCCAGGTCGCGCAGGCTGTGCTCCAGCGAGGCGAGCAGCGACTTGCGCGAGCCGCCCTTGAAGTAGGGGCTGGGGCCGATGGGGTTGCCGGCCTTGGTCGACAGGATCAGCTCGTCACGGTACGGGGCCAGGTCCCGCTTGAGCACCTCCCCGAAGAGCTGCTGCGCGGCGCGGTGCGGCGGGCCGTACCGGTCGGCGTTGTCGAAGTGGGTGATGCCCAGGTCGAAGGCGTGCAGCACAATTTCGCGCTGGGTCTCGTAGGGGTGGTCGGTGCCGAAGTTCTGCCACAGGCCGAAGGAGAAGGCCGGAAGGTCGAGACCGGAGTTCCCCGCGCGCCGGTACTCCAGCTTCTCGTAGCGGTCCTCGCTCGCGGTGTAGGTTTCGCGGCTCATGAGCGGATCCTCCGTCGGAGGGCGGCCGGCTGGAGGGACGGGGTGTCACGGCCGGTGTCGCGCTCGAGGAAGTGGGTGCCCGGGTCGACGATCTCGTCGATGCGGTCCAGGATGTCGTCGCCGAGCTCGACGTCGGCCGCTTTGAGGTAGCTCTCCAGGTGGTCGAGCGTGCGCGGGCCGATGATCACGCTGCTGACCGCCGGGTGGTTGAGCGCGAACGCCAGGGCCAGGTCGACCAGCGTCAGGCCGTTGTCCTCCGCGAGGCGGGCCAGCGCGTCGGCGGCGGCCAGCTTGCGCCGGTTGCGCTCGAGTCCGATGTCGAACCGGCCGGGGATGAGGTCGGCGCGTGCCGACTCCGGCTGTTCGCCGTCGATCCGGTACTTTCCGGACAGCCAGCCGGCGGCCAGCGGGCCGTAGGCGAGAATGCCGACGCCGTGCTTCCGCGCCACGGGGAAGACCTCCCGTTCGGCACTGCGGACGAGGAGGGAGTACGGCAGCTGCTCGGTGTGCGGGGCGATGAGCCCGTGCTTCTCGGCCAGCCAGTGTGCCTCGACGAGCTGGTGCGCGGGGAAGACCGAGGTGCCGTAGTAGAGAATCTTGCCCTGGCGGATCAGGTCGTTGAGTGTTTGCAGCGTCTCCAGCAGGTCGGTGTGCGGGTCCGGCCGGTGCGCCTGATAGAGGTCGATGTGGTCGGTGCCGAGCCGGCGCAGGCTGTCCTCCACGGCGCGGGCGATCCAGCGGCGCGAGTTGCCGGCGTGCTGGGGGTTGTCACCGATCTGTCCGTGGAACTTGGTGGCCAGGAAGACGTCGTCGCGGCGGCCCTTGATCGCCTTGGCGACGATCTCCTCCGACACGCCCTGGGCATAGACATCGGCGGTGTCGAGAACCGTGATGCCGGCGTCGAGGGCAGCATGGATGATCTTGATGCTCTCACCCTCCTCCTGCCACCGGCCGAAGTTCATGGTGCCGAGCGTCAGAGGAGTGACCAGGACGCCCGTGCGGCCGAGTGTCCGGCCGGCCTTGATGGTCATCGGATTCCTTTCTAGAACAGGCCGGTGGTCGGCGGGTCCTCGCCGGTCAGGTGGTACGCACCCGCCACCGCCGCTTTCCACTGCCTGGGGTTGTGGTTGGCGACCGTGCGGGCATTGCGCCAGTGCCGGTCGAAGCCGAGGTCACGGTTGGTGATCGAGCCGCCCGCGACGTCGAAGAGCAGTTCGGCGGCGCGCAGCGCGGAGTCGATGGCGATCACGCCGGTCTGTGCCACGGTGACCGCGGCCTCAGCGCCGGCGGCACGCGCCCGCGGGCCGGTCAGGCCACGCACGCCCTCCAGCACTTCGGCGGCGACCAGGACCGCCGACCGGGCGGCCAGGGCCCGGGCGCCGATCTCCCCCACGGTCTCGCGCACGTACGGGTCCTCCACGCTTTTGCCCGCCGTGCTGTGCTTGATCGGCCGGGCCTTCTCACGGACGAACCAGATCGCGTCGTCGAGCGCCGCGGCGGCGATGCCGGCCTCGACCGCCGCCAGGTAGAGCTGGGCGAACGAGCCCTGCCACGGGTTGTCCAGCCGGGCGTTGTCGCGGGCCACGACCTCGTGCCCGTGGGCACGCACGTTCTTCAGCCGCGTGGTGCCGCTCGCGGTCAGCCGCTGGCCGACCGCGTCGAAGTCGTCGAGCCGCTCCACGCCCTCGCGGTCAACCGGAACCGTGAAGCTCAGCACGGTCCCGTCCTCGTCCCTGGCCAGGCCCGAGAACCACGACGCGTACAGGCCGCCGGTCGAGTAGTACTTCTCGCCGTCGATGACGTACCCGTCGCCGTCACGCCGGATGGTGGTGTTGACGGATCCGTTGGCGCCGCCGGTGCGCTCGTTGGCGGTGCCGGCGAACAGGTCGCCGTCGAGCAGCCGCCGCAGGGTCACCGCCCGGTTGGGCAGATCACGCCGGCTCGCCACCTGGTTGGCGGTGAGGAAACTGCTGCGCAGCGCCTGTGCCACGTTGGAGTCGGCTCGGGCGATGGCGATGATCAGGTCGATCACGTCCCGCAGCGTGCCGCCGGCGCCGCCGTCGTCCTCGGCGATGCCGATCAGCGTGATCCGCTGCTCGGCGAGCGCGCGGACGTCGTCGAACGCGTACTCGCGGGCGAGCTCCCGCGCATGTGCCCCGGCGCGCAGGCGTGCCAGGACCGGGGAGACCGCGGCGCGGATTCCTTGGACCGCGTAGATCACAGGGCTGTCGATCATGCCGCCACCGCCACGAGCTCGGGCAGGCCCAGCGCGGCCCGCAGGGTGGGAGGCGCCGACACGGGCCTCGGCACCAGCGCCCGCAGGGCGGCGATCACCGCTGTGGCGCCGCCCGTGGGCACCAGCTCGAATCCGTCCAGCCGGTGCTCCTCGGCCCAGGCGCGAAGATCGTCACCGGTGGCCGGGCCCTTGAGCCCGAGCTCGACCCGGCCGAGCAGCGCGACGTCCTTTCGGGAACGACCGGCTCGCCGCAGCGCCTCCGTCAGCGCGGCGTCCGCATCGGCCACCTGCTCCCGATCCACCACGACGACGTCCGCGGACTCCGCGACCGCCGTCGCGTCGAGGGTGCCCAGATCGGCGACGATGACCGGGCGGCCCTGCACCGACGACGGCCCGTCCAGCGGACCGGCGACACGGTAGAAGGCGCCCTCGTGGTCGATCGGCCTGATACGCGTGTCCTCGACGACGATGCCGGCTTCCTGATCGCCGATCAGCGCCGTACGCGGGAAGGACTCCCACAGCCGGGTCAGCAGGTGGGCGTACTCCGTCCAGCGCCGGGCCGGGTCGGTCGCACCGGGGTCCGGAGCGGTGGCCTGGCTCACCTCGTCGCCTCCGCCCGCGCGCAGAGCGACGCCTGACCGGCCGCCGGTGGCCCGGTCGAGGGAGAGCACCCGGCGGGCGAGGTTGTACGGCGCGTTGCGGGTCGTCGGGACCTCGGCGATGTAGCCGACGCCGCCATGGAGGCCGGCCAGGTAGGCGCCCACCACGGTCGGGTCGAGCGCCCGGCCGGCGGCCCCGCTGTCGTCGGGGCCGTCGATGAGCCGGATCGCCGCGACCCCGACCTCTTCGGCCACCGCCGCGATGACGGCGGCGTCGGAGAGCGACACCAGCGCCGGGCCGCCGGGCCGCCGGCCGGTCGGCTCCCCGACCGCGAGGGCGAGCTGGATGGCTGTACTCATGAGGAGATCACTTCCGATTGAGGGACAGGTCGCGGAGCGAGCCGGCGGTCCTCGGCCGGCCCCCGGACGGCACCGCGGGGAGACCGAGCCCGAGGTGGTCGCGCAGGGTCGTCCCGTCGTACTCGGTCCGGAACAGGCCACGGCGCCGCAGCTCGGGAATCACGTGGTCGGCGAAGTCATGGAAACCGGACGGCAGGACGTCGGGCATCACGTTGAAGCCGTCCGCCGCACCCGCACGGAACCAGCGCTCGATGTCGTCGGCGATCTGCTCCGGCGTCCCCACGACGATCCGGTGACCGCCGCCGCCGGAGAGCTTCTTCAGCAGCCCGCCGAGCGTCGGCTGCTCCCTGTCGATGATCGCCTTGACGACCCGGTAGAACGTCTGCGAACCACCGGCCTCGTCGGGGTCGACGAGCAGCTCGGCCGGGATCGGTTCGTCGTCGGACAGCCCGTCGAGGGAGATCCCGAGCTGACCGGCGAGCCGGCTGCGGGCATAGGCGTCGGGGAGGATCTCGTCCAGCAGCTCACGCCGGGCCCTGGCCTCGGCCTCGGTGCTGCCCACGACGGTGGACAGCCCGGGGAGGACCACGATCTCCTCGGGTCGCCGCCCGAACTCGACCGCGCCGCCGCGGATCTCGGCGCGGAACGCGCGGGCGTGGTCGAGGTCCTGGTCGGCGGAGAAGATCACCTCACCGACCCGCGAGGCGAGCCGGCGGCCGTCGCCGGAGCCGCCGGCCTGGACCACGACCGGCCGGCCCTGCGGCGAGACGAGCTCGGTCCGGGCGGCCCAGCCGGCGATCACCTGCTCGGTGAACTCCGCGGCGCGGCGGTAGCGCAGCGCGTGCTCGGGTTCGACGGCGCGCCCGAAGTTGCGCGCCGCCACCGGACCGGCGGTGGTCACCACGTTCCAGCCGAAGCGGCCACCGCTGACGTGGTCGAGGTCGCCGAGCCGGCGCGCCAGCTCGACCGGATCGTTGTAGGACGACGACAACGTCCCGATCAGGCCGATCCGCTCGGTCTGGGCGGCGATCCGCGCCAGTACCGTCGTCGGCTCCAGGTTGTTGGCGGTGCGGTGCCTGATGTTCGGGTCGAGCGACGGGCCGTCCGCCAGGAAGACCGCGTCGAGCTTGGCCTCCTCGGCCTTCTTCGCGATCGAGGTGTAGTGCTCGATCGTGTAGCCGGCGGTGCCGTCGGTGTTCGGGAACCGCCACGAGCCGCCGAAGACGCCCGCGTTGAGGATGTTGACGTTGATGTGCAGCACGATCGCTCCTTAACGTGCGACGGCGAGCCGGGCTCCCGGGATCGCCTCCAGCAGTTCCCGGGTGTGGTCGTGCTCGGGCGCGCGGAACACCTGCTCGACCGGGCCGGTTTCGACCACGGCGCCGTCCTTCATCACCGTGACGTCGTCGGCGATCAGCCGTACGACGCCGAGATCGTGCGTCACGAACACGTAGCTGAGCCCGAACCCGGCCTGCAGATCCACCAGCAGTTGCAGGATCTGGGCCTGGACCGACACGTCGAGCGCGCTCACCGCCTCGTCGAGCACCAGGATCCCGGGGTTGAGCGCGAGCGCCCGCGCGATCGCGACCCGCTGCCGCTGCCCGCCGGAGAGCCGGCCCGGGAGCCGGTCCAGGTAGCTCTCGTCCAGCGCCACCGCCTCCAGCAGCTCGACCACCCGGGCCCTGCCTGCGGCCAGGCCGAAGGCGCGCAGCGGCTCGGCGATGATCCTGCCGACCGTGAACCGCGGGTCGAGCGAGGTGAACGGGTTCTGGAACACGAACTGCAGGTCCCGGCGGATCTCCCGCAGCTGCCCGCGGCGCAGTCCGGTCAGCTCGCGGTCGCCGATGTGCACCGTGCCGCTGTCGGCTGGGGTGAAGCGGGCCAGGATGCTCGCCAGCGTCGACTTGCCCGCGCCGGATTCACCGACGATGGCGTGCGTGGTGCCCTTGCGCACGACCAGGCCGGCGCCGTCCAGCGCGCGCAGCTCGCGCCGCCGGCCGCGGCCGCGCAGGTGGTAGGTCTTGGTGAGCGCGTGCGCCTCCAACGCCACCGACGCGGTGCCAGGGATCGGCCGCGTGACCGCCCGTGTGCCCGACGTCGGCTCGAGCCGGCCGGCGTGCCGCGCGGGAGCGGCTTCGAGCAGCCGGCGGGTGTAGTCGTCGGCCGCGTTCTCCAGGACCTGGCGTACCGGGCCTTCCTCCACGATCTCGCCGTCCCGCATGACCAGGATCCGGTCGGAGCGGTCGAGCGCGACGCCGAGGTCATGGGTGACCAGGAGAATGCCGATGCCGAGCTCCTCGCGCAGCCGCACCAGGTGGTCGAGGATGACCTTCTGGACGGTGACGTCGAGCGCGCTCGTCGGCTCGTCGGCCACGATGATCTTCGGCTTGCCCGCCAGCGCGATCGCGATGAGAGCACGCTGCTTCATGCCGCCGCTGAGCTCGTGGGGGTACTGGTGGAACACCCGCTCAGCGTCCTTGAGACCTGCCGTGCGCAGGCTCTCCAGCGCGGCATCTTCGTGCTGCGCCGCGTTGCCGGCTTCGGGCTCGTTGAACCGGACCGCCTCGATCACCTGCTGCCCGATTTTCTTGACCGGGTTGAGCGAGGTGTTGGGGTCCTGCGGTATGAAGCCGACGTAGTTGCCCCGTACCAGCGCCATCCGCTGGTCGTTCCAGTCGGTGACGTCGACGCCGGAGTAGGCGATGGAGCCGGCCCGGATCCGCGCGGAGGCCGGAAGCAGGCCGAGCGCGCCCTGGACCAGGGTGGTCTTGCCGGAGCCGGACTCCCCCACGAGCGAGACGAACTCGCCGGGCCCCACGTGGAGGCCGACGCCGCGGACGGCGGGCGTCCACTGGCGGCGCCCCGTCCGATAGTCGATCGCAAGGCCGTTGATCCGCAGCAGCGGCTCCTTGGACGGGTCGGTCATCGGCGGTGCTCCTTCCGGTACGAGGTGCTGATGCGGTGAGTGGCGATGACGACGATCGCGAGCGCCACGCCGGGCATGATCGAGGCCCAGGGGTGGACCGCGACGTAGTCACGGCCCTCGGCCACCAGCAGGCCCCACTCCGGCTGCGGCGGCGGCGCGCCGTAACCGAGGAAGCCGAGCGAGGCGACGGCGAGCACGGCCGTTCCGACCTCCAGCGCGGCCAGCGCGATCACCGAACTGAGCGAGTTGGGCACGACGTGCCGGATCATCACGCCCAGCCGGCCGACGCCGAGGCCGTACGCCGCCTTGACGTAGTCCTGGGTCACGACCGCCAGCACCTGGGCTCTCATCACCCGCGCGAACGACGCGATGGAGGAGATGCCGACCGCCAGGGCGATGTTCTGCGTGGAGTAGCCCAGGACCGAGACCACCACCATCGCGAGCAGCAGGCTGGGGATCGCCAGGAACACGTCGACCACCCGCATGACAGCGGTGTCGACGACCCCTCCGAAGAAGCCGGCCACCAGCCCGGCGACCGTGCCGAGGCCGAAGGCGATGAGGACCGCCAGCAGGGTCGCGGTCAGCGTCGTGTGCGCGCCGTACACGCTGCGGGCGAACAGATCCCGGCCCAGCCGGTCCGTGCCGAACCAGTGCTCCGCGCTCGGCGGTGCGAAGTTCGCGGCGGTGTCGCCGTCGTAGGGGCCGTACGAGGTGAAAAGGCCGGGGGCGACGGCCCAGCCGATCACGACCAGCACGACGATCCACGAGGCGACGAGAATCGGCTGCCGCGCGAGCTCGCCGAGGCGCTTGACGAGCGGGCGGGCGAAGCCGGGCCGGCCACCCGCGCCGAGCGCGTCGAGTTCGACGGTCATCACGATTCTCCGTTCACGCGGCGGCGAGGGTGGCCCGCAGCCGCGGATCCAGCAGCGGGTAGATCAGGTCGACGATCAGGTTGATCAACGCGAAGCCGGCCGCCGTGAGCACGACGATTCCCTGCACCAGCGGGACGTCCAGCGTGTTGATCGCGGACTGCGTCAGCCGGCCGATGCCCTTGCGGGCGAAGACGGTCTCGGTGATGACAGAGCCGGCGATCAGGTTGCCGAACGTGACGCCGGCGATGGTGAGCGCCGGCAGGCCGGCGTTGCGGAAGACGTCGCGGATGATGATGCCGCCGCGGGTGGCGCCCTTCGCTCTGCTGGTCGTGACGTAGCCGGAGCGGAACTCGGTCGCGAAACTGCGGACGAGGAGCTGAGCGATCGGGCCTGACACCGGGATGGCCAGCGTGACCAGCGGCAGGACGACGCTCTTCGCGCCGCTGTCGCCGAAGGCCGGGAACCAGCCCAGCCGGAACGAGAAGATCTGCAGCACCAGGATGCCGGACAGGAAGACCGGCACCGACACCGCACCTGACGGCAGTGCCTCGACCAGATGACGCACCCATTCACGGCGGGTCCAGGTCGCGACGAGCGCGATCACGAAGGCGATGAGCAGTGCCAGCGCGAGGGCGCCGGACGCGAGGACGAGTGTGCTCGGCAGTGCGTCCAGGATCGTGGCGGCGACCGACCGCCCCGACTGCACCGAGTTGCCGAAGTCGCCGGTCAACGCGTGTCCGAGCCGGCCGAGGTACTGCAGGATCACCGGCTTGTCGAAGCCGTAGCCCGCCGCCACCTGCTCGCGGACCTCCGGCGGAATGCTGTTGATCTCGGCGGGGTCGAAGAGCAGGTCCACCGGGTCGGCCGGCAGCACGAACAGCAGGACGAAGGTCAGGGTGAACGCGGCCCAGACCACGAACAGGGCCCGGCCTGCCTTCAGAGCGAGATAGCGCGTCACTTCCCGTTGCTCTTCCACGCGTCCACGAAGTGGTTGCGGGACTGGGCGTCGAAGACGATCCCGTGCACGTAGTCCGCGTGGGCGATTACCTGCGACGGGTTGTAGACCGGGTTCACCAGCGCGTACTTGTCGAGCAGGAGGTCCTGCGCCGCCTTGGCGTACTGCGTGCGCGCGGCCGTGTCGAGCGTGGTGTCGAGCTTGCCCACGGTCTGCGTGACCTCGTCCAGGTCGATCCCGGTGGAGTCCTTCGTGAGATACGTGACGTTGCCGAGCTGCGGGCTGTACTGGAGGTTGAGGACCGCCGGGTCGTTGCGCGAGCGGTTGGACGCGGTGACGTTCCAGTCGGTCGTGGCCTTGGCCAGGGCGGCCGTGTAGTCGGGGATCGGGACGACCGTGAGCTGCAGGTCGACGCCGATCTTCTTCAGGTCCTGCTGGATCGACTCGTAAGCCGGCTTGTTCACCACCAGGTTGCTGATGCCGAGCAGCTTGACCACGAGCTTCTTGCCGTCCTTGACCCGGATCCCGTCCGGCCCCTCCTTCCAGCCGGCCTCTTCGAGGATCCGCCCCGCCTTGTCGGGGTCGTACTTCAGGACCGAGCCGCTGTAGTCCGCGTATCCGGGAACCGACGGCGCGAGGACGGAGGTCGCGATGGAGTAGGAGTCGGTGAGCACGGTCTTCTTGATCGCCTCACGGTCCCAGCCGAGCTGGATCGCCTTGCGCACCGCGACGTCGCTGGTCGGGAACAGCTGGGAGTTGAAGTTGAACAGGATGGCGGTGCCGGAGACGCCCCGGTAGATGATCTTGAAGCCTTGGCCGGCCAGCGACTTCTCGTCCGTGGTGCCCACGTCCAGCGTGGCGTCGATGGCGCCGGACGTCAGCGAGCCGGTCCGAACGCTGGCCTCCGGGATCGTGTTGAGCACGACCCTGTCCAGGTACGCCTCGCCCTGGTGCTTGAGCGCCGGCGGGGCCCAGTTGTAGCCCTTGCGCTTGACCAGGACGGTCTTGACCTGCGGCTCCCACGACTCGTACACGAACGGGCCGGTGCCGATCACCTTCTTGGGGTCCGTCCGCTCCTGCGCGCTGAGCTTCAGCGTCGAGAGCGACAGGAAACCGGGCTGCGCGTTGGCGGTGAAGGACGAGGCCTGCAGAAAGCTCGCGAGCGGCTTCTTGAAGCGGACGACGGCGGTGTACGGGTCAGGGGTCCGCGTGTCGATGTACCCGGACAGCAGGGCGGCGCCGTTGGGGAGGATGTCCAGCTTCTGGTCGCCGTGCACGTACTGGTCGAAGTTGGCCTTGACCGCCTCGGCGTCGAACGGGGTCCCGTCGCTGAACGTGACGTCCTTGCGCAGGTGGAACGTGAACTCGGTCAGGTCATTGTTGTACTCCCACGACTTCGCCAGCCACGGCGTGATCTGGCCCGTCTTCGGGTCCTGCCAGGTCAGCTTGTCGGTGATGTTGTTGCCGATGAGCGACTCGGCATAGTTCGTACCCCATTGCGGGTCCGGGCTGCGCTGGTAGTCGATCAGTGCGAACTGCAGCGTGCCACCGCGAACGGGTGTCCCGTTGCCGACGGCCTTGGCGCTGGAGCCGTCGCCCCGGGTGAGGGCGAAACCCGTCCCGGTGATGAGGAGGACGGCGACGGCGCCGGCGACCCAGGGCCACTTCTTGCGCTTCGGCGCGGCGCGCTCGATGGAACTGCGAAGGTCTGACATGAACTTTCCTCGTTGCTTGATGGGCACTCACATGCGGACGGGTGCGACAGCCAGTCAGCGCTGACACAGCGCGCCGGCGAAGAAAGCGAAGTCAATCTCGCGCCTGGAGTATCGAAGCAACCTGAACGCAATCTACACTTTACCTACATGAAGACTAGGTTTTTTACGTGATCCGAGTCACACCGCACGCCGAGCAGAACAGGAAGATCCACCGATGAGCCTTCAGTTCCTCTGGTACATCCCGAACCAGGCCCAGCCGGGGCATCGCGGCGACGACGTGGTCGCGGACCACAACAGCCTGGAGACCCTCAGCGGCCACGCCAGGGCCGTCGAGGAGTACGGGTGGAGCGGGGCGCTCATCGGCGCCGGCTGGGGGCGGCCCGACACCTTCACGGTCGCCGCCGCGCTGGCCGCGCGGACGACGACGTTCCAG
>NZ_JBSGFQ010000107.1:0-43061 GCF_053603495.1 Nonomuraea sp. NPDC004186
CAACCAAGATCGGCGGTATCCTCCTCATCATCGGCGGCGTCGTCATCCTCAACCTCGCAGGTGGCCATTGAACCCGGACCAGAACCCCACCCAAGGCGCCTCCTGGCGGCGCTGCGGGGTGACCCAGGCCAGCCTGACCTGCAGCGGCGTGCCGGCGATGCCGGTGGCCGCGACGGTGACGGGCTTGGCCACCCCGGCTTCGAGGCGGACGGTCGCGCCGGCGTTCGTCAGGCCGCCGGAGGTCGCGATGAGGCTGCTGTTGCCGCCGATGAGGGCGCCGACCGAGCCGATCCTGACACCGTCGAGGGTCAGCGAGATCGAGCCGTTGAACGACGGCACTCCGCCCGCGCCCTGGATGCGCAGGTCGTAGTCGCCGGTCGCGGGCGCGGTGAGCGTGCCCGTCCACGTCCACGACGAGCCGGCGGGCAGGGCGTCCGCGCCGGTGTGGTCGACCTGGGCGGCGGCCTGCGGGGTGCCGCCCTGCTGGGCGCGCTGGAGCACCAGCGCGGAGGCGGGCACCGGGACCCCTTCCAGGTCCACGCCCGTGGCCCAGCGGATGCGGCTGCCCGGGCCGGCCTGGCGGCGCAGGGCGGTCAGCGGGCTCTCGGCGTTCGCAGGGATCACCCTGGCGCTGCCTCCGCCGCCCACCAGGGGGCTGGCCGCGGTGGGGCCGATGACGACCAGGTCGGCCAGGTCGGCGCGGCCCAGCGGCAGCAGGTCCCGTTCGTTGCGCAGCAGCACGGCGCCGGCCAGCGCGATCTCCTTCGCGGCGCGGGCGCCGCCCGCCGGGTCCGGGGAGGGCCGCGGCCGGCCGCCGCCGAGCAGGCCGAACCGGTCGAGCTGGACGAGGACGCGGCGCACCGCGGTGTCCACCACCGACTCGGCCAGCTGCCCGGAGGCGACGGCGGCGGCCAGGCCCCCGTAGTTGACGCCGAAGGGCATCTCCATGTCCATCCCGGCGGTGAGCGCGGGCGCGCCGCTGTGCGTGGCGAACCAGTCGGACATCACCCAGCCGCCGAAGTGCCATTCGTCGCGCAGGATCCCGGTCAGCAGGTGCGGGTGCTCGGCGGCGTACACGCCGTTGACGTGGTTGTAGGCGGCCATGACGGCCCCCACGCCCGCCTGCACGGCGGCCTCGAAGGCCGGCAGGTAGATCTCGCGCAGGGTCCGCTCGTCCACCTTGACGTCGATCGTCTGGCGGGCGTTCTCGAAGTTGTTGGCCGCGTAGTGCTTGACCGTGGCGATGAGGCCCTCGCCCTGGATGCCGCGGATCTCGCCGGCGACGAGCGCGGCGGCCAGCAGCGGGTCCTCCCCGAGCGTCTCGAAGTTCCGGCCGGCCTGCGGCACCCGGACGATGTTGGTCATCGGCGACAGCAGGACGTCCATGCCCAGCGCGCGGCCCTCCCTGCCGATGACCGCGCCGAACCGCCGGGCGAGGTCGGGGGCGAACGTCGCGGCGAGCGCCACCGGCGCGGGCAGGGCGGTGGCGGTGGCCGTGACGCGCACGCCGGCGGGCCCGTCGGCCAGGCGGATCTCGGGGATGCCGAGGCGGGGCACGCCGGGCACGTACCCGGCCTGGCCCTTGGAGGCGGGGTCGGTGCCGCCGTGCAGCAGCGAAACCTTCTCCTCCAGCGTCAGCTGCCGCAGGAGCGCGTCGACGTCCACCCGACGGACGGCGCTGGGGGCGGTCCACTGCGGGGCGACGGCCGCGGCCAGGGCGGCCGCGCCGAGCAGCCGGGCCGCGTCGCGGCGGGTCAGCGACGGGTTGAGCGCTTCAGCCATGTGAACAGCTCCTTCGAGGAACGGGCCGACCGGCTGGGGTCGCGCCCGCAACATATGAGCCGCGGAGAGGTTGCGTAACCGCGTTCTCCGTTGAACGGAAGACTTTTCAGAACGTCGTTCGGTGTGTTTCTGGATTGTTACCCATCGCAACAAACTCTGGGGCTTCGAGGGCTGGACCCGCAGGCAGCACGGGTTTACGTTGCCGCAAACAACATAAAAACCGGAACATCGCGGGGTGACAGGTCCGAACCGGGAGGCGGCGACCATGACCACAACCGACGACGGCCCGGCCGCGGCCACGATGCGCCGCGGCGTGCACGCGCCCGGCAGTGTCAAACAGCCGGCCAAGCAGCCGGCGGGCCGGACGGCTTCCGGAAGCGCGCGGCGGCCCGCCGGCCGGACCGTGACGAGCCGGGTCCTCAGCGTGCTCAGCGCGTTCTCCGGCGAGTGCCCCAGGCTGAGCCTGTCCGACATCAGCCGCCGCGCCTCGATGCCGTTGACGACGGCGCACCGGCTGGTCAGCGAGCTGATGTCGTGGGGCGCGCTGGAACGCGACCGCGACGGCCGGTACCAGATCGGGCTGCATCTGTGGGAGGTGGGCGCGCTGGCCCCGCGCGGGCTGGGCCTGCGCGAGGCCGCCATGCCGTTCCTGGAGGACCTGTACGAGGTCACCCACCAGCACGCCCAGCTCGCCGTCCTGGACGCGCCCGACGTGCTCTACCTGGAGCGGATCTCCGGCCGGGACGCGGTCGGCGTGCGCAGCCGGGTGGGCGGGCGCTTCCCGGCGCACGCCACCGGAGTCGGGCTGGCGCTGCTGGCCCACACGCCGCCCGCGACGCAGGAGGCGTACCTGGCCGGGCCGCTGGCGGCCTTCACCGACCGGACCATCGCGAACCCCGGCCGGCTGCGGGGGGTGCTGGCCGAGGTGCGGCGCCACGGGTACGTCATCAGCGACCGGCAGGTCACGCTGGACGCGGTGTCGGTGGCGGCCCCCGTGCGGGACGCGGCGGACGAGGTGATCGCCGCGCTGTCGGTCGTGGTGCGGGTGGGCCAGCAGCAGCCGGGCGCGCTCGTGCCGGCCGTCGTCGGCGCCGCCCGCGGGCTGTCGCGCTGGCTGCAGTCGCACCCGGGGCGGCCCTGACGGGGTTGCCTTTCGCGGGTGTTGTGTGATGTGGTGCGGCTCGCTTTCCTCTTTCGCTCTGGAGGCTTGACCGTGCCGTTCATTGTGGATCTGACCAGCGGGAACGTGGAGAAGGAGCAGCACCCGGGCGAGATCGGCGGGTCCGTGCTCGGGCTGCGGCTGATGGCCGGGCGCACGCCCGCCGGGCTCGATCCGTACGATCCGCGGGCGCTGCTGTACGTGGCGGCCGGGGTGCTGGGCGGGACGGCGGCGCCGGGGCTGGCCAAGGCGGTGTTCCTGGCGAAGTCGCCGCTGACGGGGGTGGCCGGGGAGTCCCACGCGCTCGGGCCGTTCGCGGCGGGCCTGCGCGGGGCGGGCGCCAAGGCGCTGGCCGTCACGGGGCGGGCCGCGCGACTGTCCTACCTGCTCGTCCAGGACGGACAGGTGTCCCTGCACGACGCCTCGGAGCTACGCGGGCTGGGCACGGCCGCGACGACGGACGCGCTGCGGGCGCGGCACGGCCAGGGCGCGCACGTGGCCGCGATCGGGCCGGCCGGGGAGAACCTCGTGCGGTACGCGAGCGTGGTGACCGACTACGCCTACGCCGCCGGGCGCTACGGGCTCGGCGCGGTCTTCGGGGCCAAGAACCTCAAGGCCGTCGTGTGCGTCGGCGAGGCCCCAACGGAGAGCGCGGCGGAGGTCGCCGACCCCGGGGCGATCGCCGGGCTGGCCGCCTACTACCGCGACTCGCTGGCCACGAACCCGCTGGCGGCGATCCAGGCAGGGATGCCCGGCTTCGCCGGGTGGGTGGGCGATCCGCCCGCCCCCGGGTACGCCGCGGTGCGCAACTTCTCGGTGACCGGCGCGCACGGGCTGCGGGTCCCGTCCGCGGCCGACTACGACGGGCGCGCGGTGGCGACCACCGGGGCCTGCCCCGGCTGCCCCAACGACTGCCTCAAGGTGTACGCGCCACCTGGGCTCGCCGAGCGGCGGACCGGCGGGCTGGGGCAGGAGGCGTTCCTGTCGCTCGGCTGGAACCTCGGGATCGACGACCTCGACACCGTGCTGGCCGCCAACGCCCGCTGCAACGACCTCGGGCTGGACCCGGTCTCCCTCGGCGGCACGCTGGCGTTCGCCATGGAGTGCGCCGAGCGCGGGCTGCTCCCCGGCGGGCCCGCGTTCGGCGACCCCGAGGCGTTGCCCGGGCTGATCGACGACGTGGCGGGGCGTACGGGCGAGATGGGCGACCTGCTGGCCGAGGGCGCGGCGCGGGCGGCCGCGAAGCTCGGTCCGGCCGCGGCCCCGTACGCCATGACCGTCAAGGGCGCCGAGCTGCCCTGCTTCGATCCCCGCGTCCAGCCGGGCATCGGCCTCGGGTACGCGATCGCCCCCGGCGGGCCGCGCTACGACGCGCTGGAGCACGACCTCGACTTCGACCCCGTGGCCGGGCTGGCCTACAGCTTCGGCGAGGCCCGGCGGATCGGGGCCGAGCCCGCGCCGGTCGCCGGGCTCGACGCCGAGCGGGGCCGGCGCACCGCCCGGCTGCTGCGGCTGTGGAGCGGGCTCGACGCGCTCAACCTGTGCGTCTTCGCCTCCTCCCCCACCCGCCCGCTGACCCTCGACCACCTGAGCGCCCTGGTCACCGCCGTCCTCGGGCGGGAGTTCACCCTGGACGACCTCCTGGCGGCCGGTCAGGCGCGGCTCGACGCGATGCGCGCCTACGCGATCCGTGAGGGCGGCGGTCCCGACGAGCTGCCGGCCCGGATGCACGAGGAGCCCGTCGCCGCGGGGCCCCACGAGGGCGCGGTGCTGGACCGCGCCTCGTTCGAGCTCGCCCGGGCCGCCTTCTACGAGGAGCTCGGCTGGGGCTGATTTCCCGAAAAACGCTCTTGTCCGGTTTGTGCGGTCCGCGTTATGGTCTGGTCAATCGTTTGAACGAGAGACGGGAGACCATCGGGGATGGCTGTCACGATCGACCTGGACGGGCGGACGGCGCTCGTCACGGGCGGCGCGGGAGGGCTCGGGTTCGCGTGCGCCCGCGCGCTGGCCGACGCGGGAGCGGACGTCGTGCTCTCCGACCTGGAGGGCCCGCGGCTGAGCGAGGCGGCGGCCGAGCTGGGCGCCGAGGCCCGGCCGGCCGACCTCACCGACCCGGCGCAGGCGGCGGCGCTGGCGGGCGCCCGCGACCGGATCGACGTGCTGGTGAACTGCGCCGGGATCATGCGCACCACCCCGCTGCTCGACATCGAGCCCGGCGAGTGGCTGCGGATCGTGGACGTCAACCTCAACGCCACGTTCTGGCTCACCCAGGCCGTCGGGCGCGGGATGGCCGAGCGGGGCGGCGGCTCGATCGTGACGCTGGCCTCGGTGGCCGCCCGCTCGGGCCGCCCCAACGCCGCCCACTACTCCGCCACCAAGACGGCCCTGCTCTCCCTGACCAAGTCGGCGGCCGAGGCGCTGGCCCCCGTGCGGGTGAACGCCGTGTGCCCCGGCGTCTTCCTCACCCCCATGTGGGACGAGATCATCGCCGACCGCGACCGGCGGTTCGGCCCCGACGCGGGCGCCGGCTACCTGAAGGAGGTCAGCGAGCGCTCCCCGCTGCGCCGCCCCGGACGTCCCGAGGAGGTCGCCTCCGCGGTGCTCTTCCTGGCCAGCGACCTGGCGTCGTTCGTGACGGGCCAGGCTCTCAACGTCGACGGCGGACTGGAGATGAACTGACCGTGCGCCAGACGTTCAAGCTGCTGCCCGAGCTGTTCGGCGACGGCGCGATGACCGAGATCTTCTCCGCCGAGCGGACCGTGCTCGCCTGGCTGCGCACGGAGGCCGCGCTGGCCCGCGCCCAGGCCGAGGAGGGTGTGATCTCCGAGGCCGACGCGCGGGCCATCGAGGCGGCCTGTGTGCCGGCCAACATCGACGTCCGGCGCCTCTGGTCGGAGGCGGTCAACGTGGGCTACCCGATCCTGCCCCTCGTACGGATGATCTCCGCCGCGCTCCCCGAGGGGCCCAACGGCCGCGTCCACTACGGCGCGACGACGCAGGACATCATGGACACCGGCCTGGCCCTGCAGATGGGCGAGGCCCTCGACCACCTGCGGGCGCTGCTCGGCTCGTTCGGCGGAGCGCTGGCCCGGCTGGTGGCCGAGCACGCCGGCACCGTCGTCGCCGCCCGCACGCACGCCCAGCAGGCGGTGCCCACGACGTTCGGGGCGAAGATGGCGGTGCTGCTGGCGGAGGTGACGCGCCAGCGCGACCGGGTGGGCGAGGCGGCGCGGCGGGTGCGGGTCGTGTCGCTGTTCGGCGCGGGCGGGACGTCCGCCGCGATGGGCGAGCGCTCCAGCCAGGTGCGCGAGCGCATGGCCGGGGTGCTCGGCCTCGGCACCACCGAGGTGCCCTGGCACGTGGCCAGGGACGGCGTCGCCGAGTTCGGCGTGACCTGCGCGAGCCTGGCGGCCACGGCGGCCCGCTTCGCCCGCGAGGTCGTGGACCTGTCCAGGACCGAGGTCGGCGAGGTGCGCGAGGCGGGCGGGCACCACCGCGGCGCGTCCTCCACGATGCCGCAGAAGGCCAACCCGATCGGCTGCGAGGCCGTCATCGGCATGTCCGGCACGGCGGGCGCGCTCAGCTCGGGCCTGTTCCGCGCGATGGAGGCCGGCCACGAGCGGGCCGCCGGCGAGTGGCAGGTCGAGTGGTACGTGGTGCCGCTCCTGGCCGAGCTCGCCGCGGGCGCGCTGGCCACGGCCGCCGGGGTCGCCGCCGGGCTGCGGGTCTACCCGGAGGCCATGCGGGCCAACCTGGGCGCCGAGGGCGGGCTGATCATGGCGGAGGCGTACATGATGAGGCTGGCCCCGGCGCTGGGCCGGGAACGGGCGCACGACCTGGTCTACAAGGCGGCGCACGAAGCTCGCGAGCGCGGGCGGGCGCTGGCCGACGCGCTGCGCGACGTGGCGGGACCGGACGATCTGGCGAGCCTGGGCGCGCTGCCCATCCCGCCAGAGTCCTACATCGGCGACGCCGAGGCGATCTGCGCCGCGGCGCTCGAAGCCTGGAGATGTGATGAGTGAACGCAGGCTCGCGGATTTGCTGGCCATGTGGCGGATCCGCGCGTTCGAGGAGAAGGTGCGCGACCTGCGAGCGGAAGGGCCGATCGTCGGCTCGGTGCACCTGTGCATCGGGCAGGAGGCCGTCCCGGTGGGCGCGTGCGACGTGCTGGAGCCGCACGACGCGCTGTTCGCGACCTACCGCGGGCACGGCTGGGCGCTGGCCAGGGGCGTGCCCGCGCAGGCGCTGTTCGCCGAGCTGGCGGGCCGGGCGACGGGCGTGAACGGCGGCCGGGGCGGCTCGGCGTACTTCACCGCGGCCGAGTACGGCTTCCACGGCGAGAACTCGATCGTGGGCGCGGGCGCGCCGATCGCGTGCGGGGCGGCGCTGGCCGGCCGGCACGACGGCTCGAACCGGGTGGCCGTGAGCGTCTTCGGCGACGGCGCGATGAACCAGGGCGCGGTGCACGAGGCGATGAACTTCGCCGCCGCGTTCTCCCTGCCCGTGGTGTTCGTCTGCGAGAACAACCGCTACTCCGAGCTGACCCCGATCGCCGACATGGTGCGCAACACGCGCCTGGCCGACCGCGCCGCCGCGTACGGGATGCCGGGTCGCCGCGTCGACGGCAACGACGTGGAGGCCGTGCGCTTCCACGTGCGCGACGCGCTGGAGGTGGCCCGCGAGGGCGGCGGGCCGACGCTGCTGGAGTGCATGACCGAGCGCCTGGTCGGCCACTACATCGGCGACGCGGAGACCTACCGGCAGCCCGGCGAGCTGGAGCGGATCGGCAGGCGCGAGCCGATCGCCCGGCTGCGCGAGGGCCTGCTCGCCGACGGGGTGCCGGCCGCCGACCTGGACGCCGTGGAGCGCGGGGCGCGGGCCGAGATGGCCTCCGCCGCCGAGCGCGCGCTGGCCGCGCCCCTCGCCGACCCCGCCACCGCAAGGGAGCACCTGTATGCCTGACCTGTCCTACGGCGAGGCCGTGAACGCGGCCCTGCACCGCCTCATGGAGGAGCTGCCGGAGACGCTGGTGTACGGCGAGGACGTCGGCGTGCCCGGCGGCGTGTTCGGCGTGACCAGGGGCCTGCGCAAGCAGTACGGCGACCGCGTGTTCGACACCCCGATCAGCGAGTCGGCGATCCTCGGCAGCGCGGTGGGCGCGGCGATGTTCGGCCGCCGCCCGATCGTCGAGATCATGTGGGCCGACTTCTCCCTCGTGGCGCTGGACCAGATCGTCAACCAGGCGGCCAACGTCCGCTACGTGTCGGGCGGGCGGCTGCGGGCCCCGCTGACCATCCGCACCCAGCAGGGCAACGCGCCGGGCGCGTGCGCGCAGCACTCGCAGTGCCTGGAGGCGCTCTTCCTGCACGTGCCGGGGCTGCGGGTGTGCATGCCGAGCACGCCGCAGGACGCCTACGACCTGCTGGTGACGGCCGTGCACGGCGACGACCCGGTGCTGGTGGTCGAGAACCGCACGCTGTACTTCGGCCCGAAGGAGCCGGTCAGGACGGACGGCCCGGTCCAGCCGATGGGCGGGGCGCGCACCCGCCGCGCGGGCTCCGACGTCACGGTCGTCACCTGGGGTGCGATGACGCACCGGGTGCTGGCGGCGGCCGAGGCCCTGGCCGGCGAGGGGGTCGAGGCCGAGGTGCTGGAGACGCCGTGGCTCAACCCGTTCGACACCGGGGCCGTGATCGAGAGCGCGCGCCGCACCCGCAGGCTGGCTGTCGTCCACGAGGCGAACGTCACCGGCGGCTTCGGCGCCGAGATCGTCGCCCGGGTCGCGGGCGCCGGGGTGGCGCTGGCCGCGCCGCCGATCCGGATCGGCGCGCCCGACGTGCGGATGCCCGCGGCGCCGGTCCTCGCGCAGGCTCTGGTCCCCGACGCCACGCGGATCACTCAAGAAGTCAAACGTTTGACCGAAGCAGGAGCACCATGAAGAAGTCATTCCTCGTCGCCGCGGCCCTGATCGCCGGCGCGACGGCCTGCGGCGGCGGTTCCACCGGTGCGACGGGCACGGAGCAGTACACGATCGGCGTCTCCAACCTGGGCCTGAGCTTCCCCTTCCCGGCCGCCATCGGCAAGGGCGTCAAGGAGGAGGCCGCCAGGCTCGGCGTGCGGATCGTCGAGCTGGACGCGCAGGGCAAGGCCGACAAGCAGAGCAACGACGTCCAGGACCTCATCGCCCAGCAGCCCGACGGCGTGCTCATGCTGCCGGTGGACTCCGGCGTCGCCCAGGGGCTGGCCGATCGGCTCAAGGCCGCGAACATCCCCACCGTGGCCGTGGCCTCCCAGGTCGGCGACCCCAAGGCGCGCAAGCTCAAGGACGTCTACCCCGGCCTGGTGGCGCTGGTCACCCAGGACGAGTACGCCGCGGGCGGCAAGGCGGGCGAGATCGCGGCCGGCGTCGTGCCGGGCGGCGGCAAGCTCGCGGTCGTGGAGGGCCAGGCCGGGTTCGCCGAGGTGGTCAACCGCTTCCAGGAGTTCCCCACGTCGGCCGCGGCCAAGGGCGCCACGTACGAGGTCGTGGCCCGCCAGCCGGGCGACTGGGTGCAGGACAAGGCCCAGTCGGCCTGCCAGAACATGCTCTCCTCCCACCCCGACACCCAGCTCTTCTATGCCCAGTCCGACGACATGGCCGTGGGCTGCGCCAAGGCGGTGTCGGCGGCCGGCTCCAAGGCCAAGATCGTCGGCATCGGCGGCAGCAAGCTCGGCATCGACGCCGTGCGGTCGGGCGCCATCTCCGGCACCGTCTGCTACAAGCCGGAGGACCTCGGCAAGCTCGCCCTCGACACCCTCTACAAGCACCTGACCGGGGAGAAGAAGCAGGACGCCGCCTTCGTCACGTACGACACCCCGGCCATCACCAAGGACAACCTCGCCGATTGCACGCCGCAATGGTGAGCCTGCTGTCGCTGGAGGGCATCGGCAAGGAGTTCCCCAACGGGACGGTCGCGCTGCGGGACGCCCGCCTCACCGTGCACGCGGGCAGCGTGCACGGCCTGGTCGGGGCCAACGGCGCGGGGAAGTCCACGATGATCAAGGTCATCGCGGGCGCGCACCCGCCCACCTCGGGGGTCGTGCGCTGGAAGGGCGAGCGGGTCGTCTGGCGCACCCCGGGCGCCGCCCGGAAGGCGGGCGTGGCGACGATCATGCAGCACGTGCCGCTCGCCCCCACGCTCACCGTGCTGGAGAACGTCTTCCTCGGCGCGCCCGGACCCTGGCGGCTGCCGCGGTCGAGGCGCGCGGAGTTCGCCCGGCTGCTGGAGCGGGTCGGCTACGCCATCGACCCGGACGCGGAGGTCGCCGGCCTCGCGATCGGCGAGCGGCAGATGGTGGCCGTCCTCCAGGCGCTGGCCACGGGCGCGGAGCTGGTCGTGATGGACGAGCCGACCGCCTCGCTCGCCGAGGGCGAGCGGCAGGTGGTGTTCGACGTGGTCCGCCGCCTGTCCGCGCAGGGCACGGCGTTCCTGTACGTCTCGCACTTCCTGGACGAGGTGCTGTCGCTGACCGACCGGGTCACGGTGCTGCGTGACGGCACGGTCGTGGACGAGGGCGCGACCGCGGACTACGACGAGGACCGGCTCGTCCAGGTCATCGTCGGCCGCGACCTCCTCGACGTGGAGCGGCGCAGCGCGGCCCCCGTGCCGCCGGACGCCCCCGTCCTGCTGTCGGTCCGCGGGCTCGGCTCGGCGAGGGGCGTGCGCGACGTGTCGTTCGAGGTCAGGGCGGGCGAGGTGGTCGGGCTCGCCGGGCTGCTGGGCTCGGGGCGATCGGAGATCCTGCACGCGCTCTACGGCGCCGACCCCAGAGCGTACGGCGAGGTGCTGGTCGAGGGCCGTCCGGTACGCCGTGGCCCGCGCGCCGCGGTGGCCGCCGGCATGGCGCTCGTGCCCGAGGACCGCGGCGCCCAGGGCCTGGTGGGCACCTTCCCCATCTGGAAGAACATCTCGCTGCCCGACCTGGCGGCCCTGTCGTCGGGCCGCTCGCTCCCGCGCGAGGCCGCCGAGACCGAGCGGGCCGGTCGGGCCATCGCCGACCTCGGCATCGTCTGCCCCGGCCCGGACGCCCTGCCGGGCGAGCTGTCCGGCGGCAACGCGCAGAAGGTCGTGTTCGGCAAGTGGCTGTACGGCGGCGCGCGGGTGTTCCTGCTCGACGAGCCCACCGCCGGGGTGGACGTCGGGGCCAAGGCGGACCTCCTCGAACTGGTCCGCCGCTTCGCCGCCGGCGGCGGCGCGGTGATCGTCGTGAGCAGCGAGTTCGAGGAGATCCTCGCGGTGGCGAGCCGGGTGCTGGTCGTGCGCGAGGGCCGGATCGTCGCCGAACGACCGGCACACGAGACATCCGAGGAGGAGTTGCTGATGCTGGCGAATGGATTCAGTGGCGAATTCGGCGGCGGAGCCGGCGGCGGATCCGGCGAGGGAGGTGCCCACGATGCCGCCTGAGACCCCCGGGCGCTCCCGGTGGATGGTGGCCCTCAGGCCGGGCAACGCGGGCGTCGTCTACGCGCTCGTGCTGATCGTCGCCGTCCTGACGCTGCTGACCGCCCAGCTGGGCCGCCCGTCCTACCTGTCGCCGACGAACGTCGTCAACGTCCTCGACCAGTCCTCCCTCATCGCGATCCTCGCCGTCTTCACCACGGTGGTCCTGATCAGCGGGAACTTCGACCTGTCGGTCGCCTCGGTGGCCGCGTTCTCGGCCGCGACCGTGCTCAGCCTGGTCGCCCCGCTCGGCCTGCCCGCCGCGATGGCGATCGCGCTCGGCGCCGGGCTGGTGTGCGGGGCGGTGAACGGGCTGATCGTGCAGCTCGTCGGCATCAACGCGTTCATCGTGACGCTGGGCACCATGACGGCGGTGCGCGGGCTGGTGCTCATCCTGACCGACGGCCGCACGATCACCGCCGAGGACCCGGACGCGCAGCGCTCGCTGATCGCGCTGCAGGCCGGTTACTGGACGGTCCCGCACGTCCTGGCGGTCCTCGGGGCGGCGGCCGTGCTCGCCGGCGTGGTCCTGCTGGCGCGCCGGTCGGGCCGGGCCGGGGTGGTGGCCGTCATCGCGGGCGTGGTGGCCGTCGCGCTCAGCCCGGTGCTCGGGTTCGAGCTGCGGCTGAGCAAGCCCACGTACTATCTGATCGTGATCGCCGGGGTGACCTGGGCGGTGCTGCGCTACACCGTGATCGGCCGCCGCCTGTACGCGGTGGGCGCCAACGCCGAGGCGGCTCGCCTGTCCGGCATCAACGTCAACCGCTACAAGATCGGCGCTTTCGTCCTGAACGGGCTCGGCTCCGGCTTCGTCGGCGTGCTGTTCGCCGCCAAACTGCTGGCCATCAACCCGACGGGATTGCAGGGCACCGAGCTGACCGTGCTCGCGGCGGCCATCCTCGGCGGCACCTCGCTGTTCGGCGGCCTGGGCAGCGTGCTGAAGTCCGTGGTGGGGGCGCTGATCCTGTTCACCCTGGACAACGGCTTCAACGTGGTCAACCTGGGCGCCAACTACCAGGGCGTCATCGTGGGCACGGTCGTGGTGGTGGCCGCCGCCATCTACACCGTGGCGGGCAGGCAGAGACAGGTGCGCCGCGTACGCGACCCGAAACCGCGACCGACCCTCAGACAGGAGGCGCTCCAGTGAGAGGCGTCTGGCACTTCTCCTTCACGGTGTCCGACCTCGACAGGTCCGTGGAGTTCTACCGCGACCTGCTCGGGTTCGCGCTGGTGCACCGGCAGGAGCAGGACAACGACTACACCCGCCGGCTCGTCGGCTACCCCGACGCCGTGCTGCGCGTGGCCCAGCTCGCCGTGCCCGGCCAGCCCCGCGGCGTCTCCACGCACGACCTGGAACTGGTCGAGTACGTACGGCCGAAGGGCGCCCCGCGCGACCCGGCCCGCCACCTGCCGGGCGCCGCGCACCTGGCGCTCACCGTCGAGGACGCCCCGGCCGAGCACGCCCGGCTGGCGGCGGCCGGGGTGCGCTTCGTCAACCCGCCCGAGGCGATCACCGCGGGGGTCAACCGGGGCGGCTACGCCTGCTACTTCCTCGACCCCGACGACATCACCTTGGAGCTCGTACAACCGCCGGATAACCCCTAATATGTGCACGCTCAAACGATTGATCACGTGAGGAGGCTGGATGACCGTCGTCGACGCCCACCAGCACTTCTGGAACCTGGAGACGGGCTCGTACCCGTGGCTGACGCCCGAGCACGGGCCGATCCACCGCACGTTCGAGCCGGCGGAGCTCATCCCCCAGCTCGCGGCGGCCGGGGTCGGCCGCACGGTGCTGGTGCAGTCGATGGACTCCTACGCCGACACCGACGCCATGCTCGCGCAAGCGGACGCGCACGACTTCATCGGCGCGGTGGTGGGCTGGGTGCCGCTGCACCGGCCCGGCGAGGCGGCCGAAGCGCTGGAGCGGTACCGGCGGCATCCCAGGTTCGCGGGGGTGCGGCATCTCATCCATGACGAACCCGACCCCGACTGGGTGCTCCAGGACCCGGTGATCGAGGGGCTCGGGCTGCTGGCCGCGGCCGGGCTGCCGTTCGACGTGGTGGCGGTGCTGCCGCGGCACCTGGAGCACGTGCCGGTGCTGGCCGAGCGGGTGCCGGGGCTGCGGATGGTGATCGACCACCTGGCCAAGCCGCCGATCGAGGAGAAGGGCTGGGAGCCGTGGGCGTCCCTGCTCGCCCGCGCGGCCGAGTGCCCGGGCGTGTACGCCAAGGTGTCCGGCCTGAACACGGCGGCCGACGCCGCCACGTGGACGGCCGGGGACCTGCGGCCCTACGTGGAGCACGCGCTGGAGGCGTTCGGCCCCGAGCGGCTGATGTTCGGCAGCGACTGGCCGGTGGCGCTGCTCGCCGGCGACTACGCGAAGGTGTGGCGGGAGACGAACGTCCTGCTGTCGGGGCTCCCGCCCGCCGACCGCGCGGCCGTACTCGGCGGCACCGCCACCCGCTTCTACGGCCTCCAGGAGGCGCCATGACCCGCCGCCACATCCCCGGCCCGCTCGCCCGGGAGGCCGCCGCGTGATCGACGTGTTCGCGCCCATCTCCGCCGCGGCCGACCTGTCCATCCCGGCCGCGCACCGCCTGCCCGTCGCCGTCGTCGGCGCCGGGGCCATCGTGGACGTGGCCCACCTGCCCGCCTACCGGCAGGCCGGGCTGGAGGTGACCGGCCTGTACGACCTCGACGCCGATCGCGCCGCCGAGGTGGCCCGGCGGCACGGGGTGCCCAGGACGTACGGCTCGCTGGAGGAGCTGCTGGCCGACGAGCGCGTGGCCGTGGTGGACATCGCCGTCGCGCCCGGCGCGCAGCCCGGCATCGCGCGGGCGGCGCTGGCGGCGGGCAAGCACCTGATGTGCCAGAAGCCGTTCGCGCCCGACGTGGCGACCGGCCGGGGCATCGTCGACCTGGCGGCGGCCAGCGGCCTGAAGGTCGCGGTCAACCAGCAGCTCCGCTTCGACGAGGGCATCGCCGCCGCCCGGGCCATGGTGCGCGCGGGCTGGATCGGCGAGCCGACGGCGATGACGTTCACCGTGAACATCCTCACCGACTGGAGCGCCTGGGACTGGCTGGTCACCACCGACCGGCTGGAGATCGTCTACCACTCCATCCACTACCTGGACGCGATCCGCTCGATCCTGGGCGACCCCGAGCTGGTCTTCTGCACCGGCAGCCGCACGCCCGGCCAGCTCGCCAAGGGCGAGACGCGCACGATGAGCACGCTGGTGTACCCGGGCGACCTGCGGGCGCTGGTGCACGTCACGCACGAGAACCGCGCCGGCGACCAGGAGGCGTCCTTCCGCGTCGACGGCACGGAAGGCGCGATCAAGGGCACGCTCGGCCTGCTGTACGACTACCCGCACGGCCGCCCCGACACCCTCGCCGTGCACAGCCGGGCGCTGCCGACGGACGGCTGGCTGCCGTACCCGGTGACCGGGCGGTGGCTGCCGGACGCGGTGGCCGGGCCGATGGGCTCGCTGCTGCGGGCCGTCGCGGAGGGCGGCGAGCCGGAGACCTCCGGCGCCGACAACCTCGGCACGCTGCGCCTGCTCGACGCGCTCTACCGCTCGATGGACACCGGCGAGAGCGTGCGCTGCCGCCCGGCGGACAGGGGAGGATCGTCGTCATGAAGCGTTCCCGGGTCACGCTGGCCGACGTCGCCGCCGTCGCCAAGGTCGACCGGGCGGTCGTCTCCCGCGTCGTCAACAAGGATCCCACGCTCAACATCCGGCCGGAGACGCGGGAGCGGGTGCTGGCGGCGGTCGAGGAGCTCGGCTACCGGCCCAACGTGGCCGCGCGGAGCCTGCGCACGTCACGGGCGCACATGTTCGGGCTGTTCATCCCCGACTTCGCCAACCCGGTCTACGCGGAGATCATCAAGGGCGCGGAGGCGGAGGCGGCCTCGCAGGGCTACGTGCTGGTCACCGGCAGCGCGTCGGGCGCGGCGCTGGGCGACTACATGGACCGGATCGGGCAGGGCCGCATCGACGGCCTGCTGCTGGCCGGGACCGGCGACGAGTCGGGGCTCATCGCGCAGCTCGACCGGTCCGCCATCCCGTGGCTGATGCTCAACAACCGCAGCAGGAGCGTCAAGCGCTACGTCATCCTCGACGACGCGCGGGCCGCCGCGCTGGCGGTGGAGCACCTCGTACGCCTGGGCCACCGACGCATCGCCCACCTGGCGGGCCCGGCGCGCGCCGACACGGCCACGCGCAGGTCGGCAGGCTACTCGGCGGCGATGCGCGAGGCCGGGCTGCCGGAGGGGCCGATCGTGGCGGCCGACTACACGCCGGCGGGCGGGGCGGCGGCGATGGCCCGGCTGCTGGCCGCCCCCGAGCGGCCGACGGCGGTGTTCGTCGCCAACGTGGCCTCGGCCATCGGGGCGATGGAGGGCGTGCGCGCGGCCGGGCTGGAGATCCCGCGGGACGTCTCGATCGTCGCCGTGCACGATCTGGAGCTGGCCAGCTACCTCAATCCCGCGCTCACGACGGTGCGGATGCCGCTGGGCGAGCTGGGCCGCCGCGGCGTGACCCTGCTGGCCAGCCTGAAGCCGGACGACACGGTGGCGGAGGTGCTGGCCGGGCCGATCGAGCTGATCCAGCGCCGGTCCACGGCTCCCCCGCCCTGAGCCGTCAGGCGTCACGAAGATCCGCTACGGGCCCGGCCGGGAGGCGGGCGATGCCCTGCGCGCGGGCCCGTGATTTGGGACGACCGATTCCACCCCATTGACAGCCCCGCAAACCGCGTCCTACGTTGTGCGAAACGTTTCGACCCCAGCGGATCGGCAGTGGCATGTCTTCGATACGTGACGTGGCGGAGCGGGCGCGGGTCGCGGTGAGCACCGTGTCCGCCGCGCTCAACGGCACCCGCCCCGTGGCGGCGGACACCCGGCGGCGGATCGAGCAGGCGGCGGCCGAGCTGGGATACCGCCCGAGCCTGCTGGCCCGCGGCCTGCAGAGCAAGCGCACCCGCATCCTGGCCCTGCTGTACCCCACCCCGCGCAGCGGTTTCGGGCTGACCGAGATGCAGTTCGCCACCGGCGCCGCGGAGGCGGCCCGCGAGCTGGGCTACCACCTGCTGCTCTCCCCCGAGCACGCCGAGCCGGTCGAGGAGCTGCGCCACATCACGGGGCTGGGGCTGGTGGACGGCGTGCTGCTGATGGAGGTCGGGCTGGACGACGAGCGCACGGAGTTCCTCGTGGAGGCGGGCGTGCCGTTCAGCATGATCGGGCGGACCCGCGACCCGGGCTCGATCGACTACGCCGACATCGACTTCGCGGCCACGGCCACGGCCGCCGTGACGCACGTGGCCGGGCTCGGGCACCGCAAGCTGGCCTTCTTCAACCTCTCGGCCGACCGGTACGCGGCGCGGTACGGGCCCGCGATCCGGGCCGGGGCGGAGTTCGCCGAGGCCGCCCGCGCGGCCGGGATCGGCTACGTCGACGACTTCCGGCCCGGCTCGGCCGACGAGGGCGGGCAGGCGTTCGAGCGGCTGGTCGCCGCGCATCCCGACATGACGGCGCTGGCGGTGATGGACGACCACGCGGCGGTCGGGGTGATCGCGGCCGTGGCGGCGCGGGGCTGGCGGATCCCCGAGGACCTGACGCTGCTGCTGGTGCTGTCGTCGGCGCGGGTCGCCGAGATGTTCCACCCCAGGCTCACCACGCTGGAGCCGCCGAGCGCCGAGCTGGGCGGCCTCGGCGCCCGCATGCTCATCGACCGGCTGGAGGGCGACGGGCCGCCCGCGCAGCGGCTGCTGCCCTGCCGCCTCGTCGTCGGCGACAGCTCCGCACCACCCCGCGAAGGCGAAAGGACCGGATCGTGACGGGACGACTGGGCACGCACACGCTCACCGCCGGGCGCGGGCTGCTGTTCGGCGGCGACTACAACCCCGAGCAGTGGCCCGAGCACGTGTGGGCCGAGGACGCCGAGCTGATGCGGGCCGCCGGGGTCAACCTCGTCACGGTCGGCGTCTTCAGCTGGGCGCGCATCGAGCCGGAGCCGGGCAAGCGGGACTTCGCCTGGCTGGACCGGGTGCTCGACCTCATGGGCGAGGCCGGGATCGCGGTGGACCTGGCCACCCCCACCGCCTCGCCGCCCCCGTGGCTGGGGCACCGGTGGCCGCAGACCCTGCCGGTCGACGAGGCCGGGCACCGCCTCTGGTACGGCTCGCGCAACCAGTTCTGCCCGTCGTCCCCCGTCTACCGGGAGCGGGCGCTGGCGATCGTGAGCGACCTGGCCGACCGGTACGCGGGCCACCCGGCCCTGGCGCTGTGGCACGTGGGCAACGAGTACGGCCAGGTCTGCCACTGCGACGACTCCGCCGAGGCGTTCCGTGCCTGGCTGCGGGAGCGCTACGGCGACCTGGACGCGCTCAACGAGGCGTGGGGCACCACGTTCTGGAGCCAGCGCTACAGCGACTGGGCCGAGATCCTCACCCCGCGCCGCGCCCCCTACATCATCAACCCCTCCCAGCAGCTCGACTTCTGGCGTTTCGGCTCCGACGCGCTGCTCGCCCACTTCCGCGCCGAACGCGACCTCCTGCGCGCCAGGACCCCCGGCATCCCGGTCACCACCAACTTCATGGGCCTGTTCAAGCCGGTCGACTACTGGTCGTGGGCGGAGGAGGAGGACGTCGTCTCCAACGACCACTACCCCGACCCGTCGGACCCGCTCGCGCCCGCCCGCACGGCCCTCACCCACGACCTCATGCGCGGCCTGGCCAAGGGCAGGCCGTGGCTGCTGATGGAGCAGGCCGCCGGCGCGGTCAACTGGCGCCCGCACAACCCGCCCAAACCACCCGGCCGGCTCAGCCTGGAGTCGCTGCAGGCGCTCGCCCGTGGCGCGGACGGGCTGTGCTACTTCCAGTGGCGGGCCTCCCGGTTCGGCGCCGAGCGCTTCCACTCCGCGATGCTCCCGCACGCGGGACCGGACACCCGCCTGCACGCCGAGGTCCGCGCGCACGGCCGGGAGCTGCGCGAGCTGGCGTCCGTGGCGGGGCAGCCGGTGCCCGCGCGGGTGGCGATGGTGTTCGACTGGGCGAGCTGGTGGGCTCTGGAGGAGCGCGGCCGGCCGAGCGACCGCCTCACCGCGACCGACCAGCTCTTCGGCTACTACCTGCCGTTCTGGGAGCGCGGCGTGACCGTGGACCTGGTCCACCCCTCCGCCGCGCTCGACGATTACGCCCTCGTCGTGATCCCGAACCTGTTCCTGATCCGCGACGCCGACGCCGCGGCCCTGACCGCCTACGTGCGCGGCGGCGGGGTCCTGGTCGTCGGCCCGTTCTCCGGGATCGTGGACGAGCGGGCGCACGTGCGTACCGGACGGTTCCCCGCGCCGCTGCGCGAGGTGCTCGGCGCGTCCGGCGAGGAGTGGCGGCCCGTGGACGGGCCCGTGCGGTGCCGGTGGGTCACCGGGGCGGAGTTCACGGCGCACGCCTGGACCGAGCTGGTCGCCGCGGAGGGGGCAGAGGTGGTGGCCGAGTTCGACGGGGGCGGGCCTGCGCTGTTGCGGCACCGGGCCGGGCAGGGGGTCGCCTGGTACGTGGCGACGATGCCCGAGCCGGACGCGCTCGGCGAGCTGGCCGCGCGGGCGCTGGCCGACGCGGGCGTGCGGGGAGTCCTGCCGGAGCTGCCGCCCATGGTCGAGGCGGTACGCCGCGGCGAGGTGCTGTTCCTGCTCAACCACGGCTCGGAGGCGGCGCGTGTGCCGCTCCCCCACCCGGCCACCGACCGGCTGACCGGATCCGCCGTGGACGGCCAGATCATGCTGGCTCCCCAGGCCGTCGCGGCCCTCGTTCAAGGAGCGGATTGACCTCCTCCCCCTAGCAAACGAGGGGGATTCCAACCGTCGCCGGTTGGCCTTCCTGCTTCACTGCCGGTCGCCCGCCCGAGAGGACTCTCGTTGAGGTCTTACACCAGCTCCACAGGCGTTTCAGCTCTCCGCCAGCCCGGCGGCGAGCACATTCTTCGCACCGTTGACGTCCCGGTCGTGGACC
This sequence comes from Nonomuraea sp. NPDC004186, assembly GCF_053603495.1. Lineage (NCBI taxonomy): Bacteria > Bacillati > Actinomycetota > Actinomycetes > Streptosporangiales > Streptosporangiaceae > Nonomuraea > Nonomuraea sp. NPDC004186. The sequence continues at coordinate 19,432 of NZ_JBSGFQ010000107.1, forward strand.
GCGCCGCAGCCGCAAGTCCATTCCCGGACGTTCAACGGCATCGCTCCTTGCAGGGCCCCGCAGGCCGAGCACAGCTTGGAGGAGGGAAACCAGCGGTCCACCGCCACCAGCGTGCGCCCGTACCAGGCGGCCTTGTACTCCAGCATCATCCGCAGGTCGCGCCAGGCCGCATCCGAGATGGCGCGGGCCAGCGAGCGGTTCTTGACCATATTGCGGACCGTCAGGTCCTCCACGGCGATCACTTGATTCTCGCGAACAAGCCGTGTGGTGACCTTGTGCAGATGATCCCGGCGCCGGTCGGCGATCCGGGCGTACACCTTGCCCACGCGCAGCCGCGCCTTGGCCCGGTTGTTCGATCCCTTCTCCTTACGGGCGAGCGATCGCTGAGCACGGGCCGGCTTGCGCCGGTCGGCACGCTCGTGACGCGGGTTGACGATCTTCTCGCCGGTCGAGAGCGTGGCCAGCGCCGTGATGCCCGCGTCCACGCCCACCGACGCCTCGACCGGCGGCAGCGGCGAGATCTTCTCCTCGACCAGGATGGACACGAACCACCGCCCGGCCGCGTCCCTCGACACCGTGACCGTGGACGGCTCGACCCCCTCGGGCAGCGGACGCGACCACACGATGTCCAGCGGCGCGTCCATCTTCGCCAGAAAGAGTCGGCCATCCCGCCAGCGGAACGCCGAGCGGGTGTACTCCGCACTCGCGCGCGCCTTCTTCTTGCTCTTGAAGGTCGGATACCTCGCCCGGCGCACGAAGAAGTTCGCGAACGCGGCTTGGAGGTGGCGCAGTGCCTGCTGCAACGGCACCGACGACACCTCGCCCAGGAACGCCAGCTCGGGTGTCTTCTTCCACGCCGTCAGCGCGGCGGAGGACTCCACGTAGGAGACCCGTTTGCCTTCCAGGATGTAGGCCCGGGTCCGCTCTTCCAGCGCCTTGTTGTAGACCAGGCGCACGCACCCGAACGTCCGGGCAAGCTCCGAAGCCTGCTCGGAGGTCGGGTAGAAGCGGTACCTGTAGGCCCGCTTCACGAGCTGCGCCACGCCTCACAATTTACAGGAAGATCAGTTAAATACTGCTCGATTGCAGTAGACGGCGGCCCGCCCGGCGGCGAATCGCCTTTCCTGCCTCGCTACGCGGGTGTGCCTTTTCTCTCTGGCTTGAAAGCCCGAGCATCCATAAAGGAGTTCGAATGACCATCTTCCCCGAGACGTTCGTGTGGGGCACCGCCACCGCCGCCTACCAGGTCGAGGGCGCCTGGAACGAGGACGGCCGCGGCCCGTCGATCTGGGACACCTTCTCCCACACCCCGGGACTGGTGACGGGCGGCGACACCGGTGACGTGGCCTGCGACCACTACCACCGGCTGGAGGAGGATCTGGACATCCTCGTCGGCCTGGGCGTGGGCGCGTACCGGTTCTCGATCTCCTGGCCGCGCGTGCAGCCGGGCGGCCGGGCCAACCAGCCGGGCCTGGACTTCTACTCGCGGCTGGTGGACGGGCTGCTCACCCGCGGCATCGCCCCCGTCGCCACCCTCTACCACTGGGACCTGCCGCAGGAGCTGGAGGACGCGGGCGGCTGGCCGAACCGCGACACCGCCCACCGCTTCGCCGAGTACGCCGACCTCATGGGCCGCACGCTCGGCGACCGCGTCCGCACCTGGATCACCCTGAACGAGCCGTGGTGCTCGGCCTACCTCGGCTACGCCTCCGGCGTGCACGCCCCCGCCAGGACCGAGCCCGCCGCGGCCCTGGCCGCCGTCCACCACCTCAACCTCGGCCACGGCCTGGCCGTCCAGGCGCTGCGCGCGGTCGTCGACCCGGCCGCCCAGATGTCGGTCACGCTCAACCTGCACCACGTGCGCGGCGTGTCCGACCAGGACGCCGACGCCGTACGCCGCGCGGACGCGCTGGCCAACCGGGCCTTCCTCGGCCCCATGCTGGAGGGCGCCTACCCGCGCGACCTCATCGCCGACACCGCCTCGGTGACCGACTGGTCGTTCGTGCGCGACGGCGACGAGGCCACCGCATGTCAGCCGCTGGACGTGCTCGGGGTCAACTACTACAACCCGACGCTGGTCCGCCAGTGGGACGGATCCTCCGAGCGGGCGACCGCCGACGGGCACCAGGACGGGGCCGCGTCGCCGTGGATCGCCTGCGACGACGTCGAGTTCGTCCCCCAGCCTGGCCCGTACACCGAGATGGGCTGGAACATCGACGAGACCGGCCTGACCGAGCTGCTGCTGCGGCTGCACCGCGACTACCCGTCCATGCCCACGATGATCACCGAGAACGGCGCGGCCTTCGCCGACGTCGTCGACCCCGACGGCCGGATCCGGGACGAGCGGCGCGTCGACTACCTGCACCGTCACCTGTCCGCCGTGGCCGAGGCGATCTCGGCGGGGGCCGACGTACGCGGATACTTCGTGTGGTCGCTGATGGACAACTTCGAGTGGGCGCACGGGTACGCCAAGCGGTTCGGGATCGTGCGGGTGGACCCGGACACGCTCGAGCGCACCTGGAAGGACAGCGCCCACTGGTACCGCGACGTGGTCGCCACCGGCAAGCTGCCCGCCTAGGGCTTGCGGGCGACGCCTCCGACGAAGGTGTGGTACGTGATGCCCGGCGTGGCGCGGTCGTCGGAGCCCGGGCGCCACTCGGGCAGCGGCACCAGGCCGGGCTCCAGCAGTTCGAGACCGTCGAAGTAGGCGAGGATCTCCTCGCGGGTGCGCCACCGGCCGGTGCCGAGGTGGTCGTTGAAGATCCGCTCCGCCTCGTACGCCTGCTTCGACACCTCGGGGTGCTCCTCGCCCGGGTTGTGGAAGTGCGAGATCACCACGTGGCTGCCCGGGGCGAGCGGCCCGATGAGCGCGGCCGCGACGCCGGCCGGGTCCTCGTCGTCGCCCAGGTGGTGCAGGATCCCGAACATCAGCAGCCCGACCGGCTCGCTGAAGTCGATCAGCGAGCGCGTCTTCCGGTCGTCGAGGATCTTCCCCGGCTCGCGGGCGTCGGCCTCGACGATCGTGGTGCTGGCGTCCACGGCGAGCAGGGCGCGGCCGTGGACGAGCACGATCGGGTCGTGGTCCACGTAGACGACCCGTGACTGCGGCGCCACCGCCTGGGCGATCTCGTGGACGTTGCCCTGCGTCGGCAGGCCGGAGCCGATGTCCAGGAACTGGCGGATGCCCGCCTCGGCCGCCAGGAAGTGGACCGTGCGCCGCAGGAACTCCCGGTTGGCCATGGCCGCCTCGGGCGCGTCGGGCGCGACCTTGAGAGCGGCCGCCGCCACCTGGCGGTCGATCTCGTAATTGTCCTTGCCGCCGAGCATGTAGTCATAGACACGGGAGACACTGGGCTTGCTGGTGTCGATCCCGCGAGGCGCGCGCTCCTGCTCGCTCTCGGGCACTGTCGGCTCCTTGGTGGGATGGGTGGAGCCATGATCCTAATTGGCAACCCCCGATTTATGCCGATATTTCGTGACGCAACAGGCGGGCGGCTTCGGCCATCGCCCGCATCTTGCCCTCGGCCGACTCGCGCGGCAGATATTTCATCCCGCAGTCGGTCGCGATGACGATCCGATCGGGCGGCACGTGGCCGAACGCCCTGCGCACCCGCCCGGCCACCACCTCGACCGGCTCGACCTCCGGCGTGGACAGGTCGATCACCCCGAGGATGACCGTCTTGTCCTTGAGGTCGGACAGCACGCCGAGGTCCAGCCCCGACTGCGCGGTCTCGATCGACACCTGCCGCACCGGGCATCCGGCCAGCTCGGGCAGGAACGAGTACGCCTCTGGCCGCTCGTGGATGATGGCGGCGTACCCGAAGCAGATGTGCACCGCCGTCGTGCCGGTGACGCCGTCGAGCGCGGCGTTGAGCGCGGCCAGCCCGAAGGCGCGCGCGGCTTCGGGCCTGGCCTGCATGTACGGCTCGTCGATCTGCACGATGTCGGCCCCGGCGGCGAACAGGTCGCGGATCTCGGCGTTGACCGCCGCCGCGTAGTCCATCGCGGCGGCCTCGGCGTCCGGGTAGTGGTCGTTCTGCGCCTGCTGGCTCATGGTGAACGGTCCCGGCACCGTCATCTTGACCGGGCGATCGGTGCGCGCGCGCAGGAACCGCAGGTCGCCCACCTGGACGGGGGCCGGGCGGCGGATCGGGCCGACGATGCGCGGGACCGGGTTCGGGTGGCCGCTGCGGTCGAGCGCCGTGCCCGGGTTGTCGAGGTCGACGCCCTCCAGGGCGGTGGCGAAGTGGTTGGAGTAGCTCTCGCGGCGCATCTCGCCGTCGGTGAGGATGTCGAGCCCGGCGCGTTCCTGGGCCCTGATCGCCAGCTCGGTGGCGTCGTCCTGGGCCTGGGCCAGGTGCTCGGGCGGGATCCGCCACAGCTCCCTGGCCCGTACCCGCGGCGGGAACCGCCCGGCGAGCCTGGCCCGGTCGATCAGCCACTCCGGCTGCGGGTAGCTCCCGACCAGCGACGTCGGCAGGATCACGAGTGCCTCCTTCTCCCGGATCCTCCTACTGTGCGCCTACCAGCGATCGACGTGAAGCACTTCGTCGAGCGGCTGCCGCTTCGCCGGGGCGAACGTCTCGCCGAGGAAGTAGGCCGTCGGGATGAGCACGCCCTGGCGGACGTCGCCGGGGATGCCGAGCAGCTCGGCGATCTCGCTCTCGTACGCCAGATGCAGCGTCGTCCACGCCGTGCCCAGCCCGCGGGCGCGGGCTGCCAGCATGTAGCTCCACGCGGCGGGCAGCAGCGACCCCCACAGCCCGGCCTGGTTCCCCTGGGGCAGCCCGTCGCCCGACACCGTGATGCACCCGATCACCAGCACGGGCACGTCCCCCATGTGCTCGGCCAGGTACAGCGAGCTGTCGCCCACCCGCCGCTGCTGCGCCGCCCGGACCGGGTCGTCCTGGAACAGCGCCCGCGCGGAGGAGCCGGACTCGAAGTACGCCTGGTGCGAGCGCTCGTAGTAGCCGCCGATCGCCTTGCGCAGCTCGGGATCGGTCACGACCATCCAGTGCCACCCCTGCCGGTTGCCGCCGCTGGGCGCCTGGAGCGCGACCTCGAGGCACTCGCGCACGAGCTCCAGGGGGACGGGCCGGGTGAGGTCGAGACGCTTGCGCACGCTGCGCGTGGTGGTGAGCAGCTCGTCCGGGCTCAGTTCGATCGTCATACGGCCATCATGCCCCCCGCGATCACGGTTTCCCCGCGGCTCCCAGCGAGAAGGACTAACGCATGTCCCAAACCAGACCCCCCAGTCCGGCCGAGCAGACCAGCGGCGCCGACGAGCCGAGTCTGAAGCAGGTGATGGGCCCCGGCCTGTTGCTGCTGTTCATCGTCGGCGACATTCTCGGCACCGGGATCTACGCGCTGACCGGCGAGATCGCCGGCGAGGTGGGTGGCGCCGCCTGGCTGCCGTTCGCCATCGCCTTCGCCGTCGCGTTGATCACCGCGTGCTCGTACCTGGAGCTGGTGACGAAATACCCGCAGGCCGCGGGAGCCGCGCTGTACGTGCACAAGGCCTTCGGCAAGCACCTCCTGACCTTCCTGGTGTGCTTCGCGGTGATGTGCTCCGGCATCACCTCTGCCTCGGCGGCGTCCCGGGCCTTCGCCGCCAACCTCGCCACCGGCTTCGGCCTGGACGTCGGCAACGGCGTCATCCTGCTGATCGCGCTGGCGTTCATGCTCCTGGTCCTGGCCGTCAACCTCCGCGGCGTCGGCGAGAGCGTCAAGATCAACGTACTGCTCACCGCGGTCGAGCTCTCGGGTCTGCTGATCGTCATCCTGGTCAGCCTGTACTTCATCCTCGGCGGGAACGCCGACTTCTCCCGCGTCGTCACCTTCGAGACCGCCTCAGACAAGAGCGTGTTCCTGGCGGTCAGCACGGCCACGTCGCTGGCCTTCTTCGCCATGGTCGGGTTCGAGGACTCGGTCAACATGGCGGAGGAGACCAAGAATCCGGCCCGGATCTTCCCTCGCATGATGTTCACCGGGCTCGGGATCACCGGGTTGATCTACGTGCTCGTGTCCATCTGCGCCGTCGCCGTGGTCCCCGTCGGACAGCTCTCCGAGAGCGAGACCCCGCTCGCGACGGTGGTGCAGACCGCGGCCCCCGGCTTCCCGATCTCCGATCTGCTGCCGTTCATCTCGATGTTCGCCGTGGCCAACTCCGCGTTGATCAACATGCTGATGGCCAGCCGGCTGCTCTACGGCATGGGCAAGCAGGGCGTGCTGCCGCCCTTCCTGGCCAAGGTGCACCCGGGGCGGCGCACACCGCAGGCGGCGATCGTGTTCACCACCGTGATCGCCCTCGGGCTGATCACGTTCGTCTCGCTGAGTCCTGACAGCCCGGTCGTGTCGTTGCTGGGCGGGACGACCTCGCTGCTCCTGCTGGCGGTCTTCGCGCTGGTCAACGTGTCCGTTCTCGTCCTGCGCAGGGAACGGGCGGCGACCGGGCACTTCAGCGCGGGGCGCGTCCTGCCCGTGGTGGGCGCGATCACGTGCGTGTACCTGGTCCTGCCGTGGTCCTCCGGACGTCCCTCCGGCCAGTACGAGATCGCGGGCGTGCTGCTCGCGCTCGGCCTGGTCCTCTGGGTGCTCACCTGGTACGCCCGCAGGAAGGCGAACGCGAACGCCGGCTGACCGGGCTGCCCGGCACGCGCCCGGCGGCTCACCGGATCAGGCCGACTCGCGGATCACCAGCTCCGTGGGCAGTATCACCGGATCCACGTGCTCGGCGCCGTCGATGAGCGCGAGCAGCAGGCGTACGGTCTCCTGCGCCACCTCCGCCAGCGGCTGGCGGATCGTGGTCAGCGGCGGGTGCGTCGAGAGGGCCACCGACGAGTCGTCGAAGCCGCCCACCGCCACGTCGTCCGGCACCCGGCGGCCCGCCGCGCGCAGGGCGGCCAGGGCGCCGGCGGCCATCAGGTCGGAGGCCACGAAGACGGCGTCGACGTCGGGCGTGCGGGCCAGCAGCTCGGTCATCGCGCGCTCGCCGCTGGCCTGCGTCCAGTCCCCGTGCGCGATCAGCTTCTTCGTCGCCTTGCGGCCCAGCACGTCGGCGAAGCCCTCCAGGCGCTGGATGCCGCCGGGGGTGTCCATCGGGCCGGTGATCATGGCGATGCGCCTGCGGCCCTGGTTCACGAAGTATTCGGTCATCTGGCGGCCGCCCAGGCGCTCGTCGGCGGCGGCGTACGGGATGACGCCCTCGCTGCCGATGACGGCGCCGCAGGAGACCGCGGGCGGACCCGAACGCAGCGCGTCGATGAACGGGTCGCCGGCGTGCGTCGACATCAGCAGCACCCCGTCGGCGTGGCCGCCCCGGACGTAGCGGACCACCCGCTCGCGGTCGCCCTCGTCGCCGGCCAGCATCATCACCAGCGACAGGTCCCGCTCGGCCAGCATCCTGATGGCGACCCGGATGGTCGTGCTGTAGTTGGGGTCCTCGAACAGCTTCTCGTGCGGCTCCGACAGCACCATCACGATCGATCCGGTGCGCTGGGTGACGAGGCTGCGGGCGGCCCGGTTGACCACGTAGCCGGTCTCCGAGATGGCCCGCTCGATGGCCACGCGTGCCGCCGGGCTGACGTACTTGTCGCCGTTGAGCAGCCGGGACACCGTGCCGCGGGACACTCCCGCGGCGGCGGCGACGTCATGGATCGTAGGGCGCTTCATTTCACGGCTCCGGAGGACAGGTCGGTCTTCCAGTATCGCTGCATCGTGAGGAAGAGCGCGATCAAGGGGACCAGCGACAGGAAGGCCCCGGTGAGGATCAGGTTGTAGAGCGAGGGCTGGTTCGCCCCCGACTCCAGCAGCGTGAACAGGCCCACCGTGAGCGGGAACTTGCCGTCGTCGCCGAGCATGATGAACGGCAGCAGGAAGTTGTTCCAGATGGCCACGAACTGGAACAGGAAGATCGTCACCATGCCCGGCACCATCAGCGGCAGGGCCACCCGGTACATCAGCCGCCACTCGGTGGCCCCGTCGATCCGTCCCGCCTCCAGCAGCGAGTCGGGGATGGCCGCCGTGGCGTAGATGCGGGCCAGATAGATGCTGTACGGGTGCAGGATCTGTGGCAGCAGGACGGCCCAGTAGGTGTCGGCCAGCCCGACCTTGGAGAACAGCAGGTACTGCGGGATCGCCAGCACCACGGCCGGCACGAGGATGCCGCCGATGAGCAGGTTGAAGATGAGGTCGCGGCCGGGGAAGCGGAACTTCGCCAGCGCGTACCCCGAGATCGCCGAGACCGCGGTCGACAGCAGCGCGCCGCCGCCCGCGTACAGCAGCGTGTTGGCCGCCCACAGCCAGAACACCCCGTCCCGGTAGGCGAACAGCTCGGTCACGTTGTCGGCGAACCCGGTGCCGAAGGCCAGCGTCGAGGTGGTGAACAGTTCGCCCGGCGACTTGGTCGCCGCGATCAGCACCCAGAGCACCGGGAACAGGCAGTAGATCGCGCCGAGCAGGAGCAGCCCGGTCGGGGCCACCCCCCACGGCGTGCGCGCGACCGTCGCGCGGTGTGTCGTGGCCATCAGCCCTCCCCGAAGGCGCGGTTGCGGACCACGCGCAGGAACCCGAACGACATGACGAGCGAGATCGCCGCGATGACGATCGAGGTGGCGGCGGCCGAGTACAGGTCGCCGGTGACGAAGGCGTCGCGGTAGACCTTCATGAGCGGGCTCCACGTGGAGCTGATCGTGTTGGTCAGCGGCCGCAGCGCGGTGGGCTCGGTGAACACCTGGATGGTCGCGATGATCGAGAAGACGGTGGTCAGGATGATCGCCGGGGTGAGGATCGGGATCTTCACCCGCAGGGCGATCTGGAGCTCGGACGCGCCGTCCAGCCGCGCGGCCTCGTACAGGTCGCGCGGGATCGCCCGGAGCGTGGTGTAGAGCACGAGCATGTTGAAGCCGGTCCCGCCCCACACCGCCACGTTCGCCATGGAGAACGTGACGGTGCTCGCGCCGAGGAAGTCGATGTCCAGGACGTCCCTGATGGGGCTGAGCGAGGGCAGGTAGAGGAAGCCCCACAGCAGCGTGGCGGCCACGCCCGGCACCGCGTACGGCAGGAAGATCGCGATCCGCGAGAACCGGGCCAGCCGCACCCGCGCCGAGTCCAGCAGCAGCGCGAACAGCAGGGCCAGCCCCAGCATCACGACCAGCACCAGCGCGCCGTAGCCGAGCACGCGCAGCCAGCCGTGCCACAGCTCGGGGTCGGACAGGGCGGCGGAGAAGTTGTCGAAGCCGACGAAGATCTCCTTCCGCGCGCCCCTGCCCAGCCCGAGCCCGGACACCTTGGTACGGCGCGTCGCCAGCCAGACGGTGTACCCGATGGGGACCGCGAGGAAGAGCGTGAACAGCACGATCGCGGGGGTCAGGAACAGGTACGGCCACGCCCCCCTCCCGGACTTCTTCATGAGGCGATCTGGAATCCGGACTTGCGCATGTCGGCGACGGTCGCGTCCTGCATGCCCTGGACCGCGTCGGAGAACGATGACTTGTTCTGCACGGCCTTGTCGAAGTTGTCCTTGAAGGCGTTGTACGTCACGCCGACGTTCGGGCCGAAGGTGAAGCCGCGGGCGACGGCGGAGACGGCGGCGGCCTGCTGCCAGAAGTCGGGCTGGTTGGAGAAGTAGTCGGGCGCCTGGCCGAGCGACGACTGGGCCTTGGTGGCGGCCGGGTAGATGGCGGCCTCCTTGACCAGCAGGTCCAGGGCTGCGGGGTCGGTGTTCATCCAGGTGGCGAACTGGGCGGCGGCGTCCCTGTTCGGCGTCTTGGCGGACACGGCCGTGGACGAACCGCCCCAGAAGCCGCTGAAGCTCTCGCCCGCGTTCCACTGCGGCAGCGGCGCGGCGGCCCACTTGCCCTTGGCCTTGGGCGCGTTGCTCGCCAGCACGCCCGGGGCCCAGACCGCCGACGGCCAGGTGAGCAGCTTGCCGTCGTTGAGCGCCTTGTTCCACTCGGGGGTGAAGAACGGCATGTCGTCGATGACGCCCTCCTTGACCAGGCCGCCCCAGTAGTCGGCGACCTTCTTGGTGGGCTCGTCGGCGATGCCGACCTTCCAGGACTCGCCGCTGATCGACCACCACTGGGCCCCGGCCTGCTGGGCCAGGCCCGTGAACGCTCCCGGATCCTTGCTGGAGAACGTGCCCAGGTACGCCTTCGGGTCCTTCCCGTGCACGGTGCGCGCGGCGTCGGCGTACTCCTGCCAGGTCTTGGGGACCGCGATGCCGTACTTGTCGAACAGGTCCTTGCGGTAGAAGAGCATCATCGGGCCGCTGTCCTGCGGGATCCCGTACACGCCCTCCGTGCCGAGCGTGACCAGGCCCCACAGGCCCTCGGCGAACTCGCCCTTGATCGAGGCCGTCTCGGCCTTGATGTCGGCCACCGCGTCGGCGGCGACGAACGAGGGAAGGTGCTGGTACTCGGCCTGCACCAGGTCCGGCGGGTTGCCGGCCTTGGCCGCGGTGAGGAACTTGGCGGCCGCGTCGTCACCGCCCGCCTGCTTGCTGACCGTGACCTGGATGTCCGGGTGCGACTGGTTCCAGACGGCGGCGATCTTGTCCATGTTGGGGGCCCAGGTCCAGTACGTCAGCTTGACCGGTCCCTTGGCGGCGGCCGTGGGGCTCTGCGCCGCCTCGGTGCTTCGGGCGGGTTCGCTGGACCCGCAGCTCGCGAGAGCAGCCGTGAGCACGACGGCCAGGGCGGCTCCGAGGCGGTTGGCGCGCATGCGTACCTCCAGAAAGTTCTGTGAACGTGCACAGAGTGAAACAGGCGCGAAACGTCAGTCAAGGGGTCGTTATGCTCTCGTTAATCAGCCATTATCGGGATAAGTCAGGGCGACTGTTCCCGGGGAGACCGGGTGGGCGCTACTGTGCACGTTCACAGAAGAGCTTCTCTAGGGGGATGGATGTACCCGGAGCGTCCTGCCGGCATCGCCTTTGGCGGCGACTACAACCCGGAGCAGTGGCCACGCGAGATCCTGGAGGAGGACGTGGCCCTGATGCGCGAGGCCGGGGTCAACCTGGTCAGCCTGGGCCTGTTCTCGTGGGCGCTGATGGAGCCCGCGGAGGGGCGCTACGAGTTCGGCTGGCTGGACGAGATCGTCGACCGGCTGCACGAGGCGGGGGTCGCCGTCGACCTGGCCACGCCGACCGCCGCCCCGCCCGCCTGGTTCATCCGGAAATATCCGGACGTGCTGCCGGTGACCAGGGAGGGGACGCGGATCGGGTTCGGCGGCAGGCAGAGCGCCTGCTCCAGCGCCCCGGCCTTCCGCGAGGCGACCGCGCGGCTGGTGCGCGCGCTGGCCGAGCACTACCGCGGGCATCCGGCCGTGGTCATGTGGCACGTGCACAACGAGTACGGGGCGCCGCTCGGCGAGTGCTATTGCGAGCACAGCGTGGCGGCCTGGCGCGGCTGGCTGAAAGCCACCTACCGGGATGTTTCCGCATTGAACGAGGCCTGGGGCGCCACGTTCTGGGGCCAGACGTACACCGACTGGGCGGAGATCGACGCCCCCCGGTTCAACCACACGGTCGTCAACCCGGCCCAGCGCCTCGACTACGCCCGCTTCAGCGACGGCCAGCACCGCGAGCACTACGCGCTCCAGCGCGACATCCTGCACGAGCTCACCCCCGGCATCCCCGTGACCACGAACTTCGCCGGCACCGTGAACTGCAAGTCCACCGACCTGTGGCAGTGGGCCCGCGAGCTGGACGTGGTCGCCAACGACCACTACCTGCGGGCCGAGCGGCCGGACAACCACATCGACCTGGCCATGTCCGCCGACCTGGCCCGCTCGGTGGCGGGCGGCGCGCCGTGGATGCTCATGGAGCACTCGGCGGGGGCGGTCAACTGGCAGCCGCGCAACATCGCCAAGCGCCCCGGCGAGATGCGCCGCAACAGCCTGGCGCACGTGGCCCGCGGCTCGGACAGCGTGCTGTTCTTCCAGTTCAGGGCCTCGCGGTTCGGGGCCGAGAAGTTCCACTCGGGCATGGTGCCGCACGCGGGGACCGGCTCCGAGCAGTGGCGCGAGGTGGTCCGGCTGGGCGCCGACCTACGTGGGCTGGCCGAGCTGCGGGGCAGCCGGGTGCGGGCCGAGGTGGCGGTGGTCTGGGACTGGGAGTCGTACTGGGCGCTGGAGCTGGACTGGCGGCCGTCGGTGGACCTGACGTTCAGGGAGCGGATGGACGCCTTCTACGAGGCGCTGTGGCGGGAGCACGTCACGGTGGACTTCGTCCACCCTTCCGCCGATATTTCGGGATATCGGGTGGTGGTGGCGCCGAGCTCGTACCTGCTGACCGAGGCGTCCGCCAAGAACCTCCACCGGTACGTGGAGGCGGGCGGCAACCTCCTCGTCTCCTACTTCTCCGGCATCGTCGACGAGCACGACACCATCCACCCGGGTGCCCACCCCGGCGCGCTGCGCGAGCTCCTGGGCCTGTCGATCGAGGAGTTCCACCCGCTGCGCGAGCACGAGACGGTGACGCTGGCGGGCGGCGGCACGGCCCGGATCTGGTCCGAGCGGATCCACCCGGCGGGCGCGGTCGCCGTACGCGACTTCGCCACCGGACCCGACGCGGGACACCCCGCCGTCACCCGCCACGACCTGGGCGCGGGCTCCGCCTGGTACCTCGCCACCGCACCCGTCACCGGCTTGCGCGAGCTCCTCGGCCAGGTGCTCGACCACGCGGACGTGTCCCGGCCGCGCGGCCTCCCCGACACCCTCGAACTCGTCCGCCGGGGCGGCCACGTCTTCCTGATCAACCACGGCGACGAGCCCGTGACGGTCGAGGGGGTGACCGGGACCAGCATGTTCGACGGAGTACGGCACGAAGGATCGGTCACCGTCGCGCCCGGCGCGGTCACGGTCGTCGCCACCACCCCCTAGGGAGACCTCGATGAAACGCATCCTGACCACGCTCCTGTTAGTGCTCGCGTCCCTGACCGTCGCGCACCCGGCCCAGGCGGGGGTGCTGCGGATCAGGGGCGCGGACGTCTCCAGCCTCGCCAAGTCGGAGGCGTACGGCGGCGTCTACCGCGACGCCCGCGGCCGCGAGGGCGACGCGCTGCGCATCCTGTCGGACGCCGGGCTCAACTACATCCGGCTCAAGGTCTGGGTGAACCCGGCCGACGGCTACAACACCAAGGCGCGGATCCTCCCGGTCGCCAAGCGGGCCAAGGCGCGGGGCATGAAGCTGCTGGTCGACTTCCACTACTCCGACACCTGGGCGGACCCGGGCAAGCAGTTCAAGCCCGCCGCGTGGGAGTCGCTCACGCTGGACCAGCTCGTGCAGGCCGTGTACGACCACACGTACGACGTGCTCGCCGCCCTGCGCCGCCAGGGCACGACGGCGGACATGGTGCAGGTCGGCAACGAGATCAACGGCGGCCTGCTCTGGCCGGACGGCTCCAACGCCGACTGGCCGAGCACCGCCCGCCTGCTGAACGCCGGGTACGACGCGGTCAAGCGGGTCTCGCGCGCGACCAAGGTCGTGCTGCACCTGGCGAACGGGGGCGACAACGGGCTGTACCGGTGGTGGTTCGACAACGCCGCCGCCCACGGCATCCGGTACGACGTGATCGGGCTGTCGTACTACCCGTACTGGCACGGGACCCTGGAGACGTTCCAGGCCAACATCAACGACGTGGCCACCCGTTACGGGCGGCCGGTGGTCGTGGTGGAGACGGCGTACCCGTTCACGGCGGAGGACGACGACGGCTGGCCGAACATCATCGTCTCGTCGGAGCCGTACCCCGGCTACCCGGCGACCCCGCAGGGCCAGGCCGCGATGCTGGCCAAGGTCGCCGACATCGTCCGGCAGGTCCCGGACGGGCTGGGCCTCGGCCTGTTCACCTGGGAGGCGACCTGGACCGGCGTCAAGGGCAACGGCTGGGACCCGGCGGACCCGTCGTCGGGCAACGGCTGGGAGAACCAGGCCCTGTTCGACTACGCCGACCGCGCCCTGCCCGCCATGCGCGTCCTCGGCCGCGCCTGACTTCCCGCACGCACCCGTCCCCGGAGCTGCCGAGCCGGGCCTGACACGGAATCCTGACCGACATTTACCGAAATTGCGGAAATCTGGCTTACCGCGACACTATGATCGCTTTACGCCACCTCCGCACCACGGTGCGTACCCGAAGGAGCCCCATGGTCGACCGCCGGCCGGAGCGCGCGCCGCGCGGAATCGACACCTCCAGGCCCAACGTCTCCCGTGTCTACGACTTCATGCTCGGCGGCAAGGACAACTACGAGGCCGACCGCGAGATGGCGCTGCGGACGCTGGAGATCGTCCCGGACGCGCCGGAGGCGGCGCGGGCGAACCGGGAGTTCCTCGGGCGGGTGGTCAGGTTCTTGGCGGCACAGGCCGGGCTGCGCCAGTTCCTGGACCTCGGCTCCGGGCTGCCCACGCGGGACAACGTCCACCAGATCGCCCAGTCGGCCGCCCCCGGCAGCCGGGTCGTCTACGTCGACCACGACCCGATCGTGCTCGTCCACGGCCGCGCGCTGCTGGCCGTGAACGACGACACCACGGTCGTCGAGGCCGATGTCAGGGACCCGGACGCGGTCCTCGACGACCCGGAGACCAGGCGCCTCATCGACTTCGGCGAGCCGGTGGGGCTGCTGATGTTCGGCATTCTGCATCACCTGGCCGACCACGAGGACCCGGCCGGGATCGCCGCCCGCCTGATGGCCCGCCTCCCGGCCGGCAGCCACCTGGCCGTCTCCCACTTCTACGACCCGGGCACGGAGCACCCCGAGGCGTCCGCCCAGGCGTACGCCGCCGAGAAGCTGTTCAACGAGACCCTGGGCACCGGCCGGTGGCGCACCCGTGAGGAGATCCTCGCCTGCTTCGACGGCCTGGAGCTGCTGGAGCCCGGGCTCGTGCCGCTGCCGGAATGGCGGCCGGCCTCCGGCGACCTCGCCTGGCCCGGCCTGTCCCGCCACACCCTGGCCGGCGCCGTCGCGCGCAAGCCCCGATGAGGGATTACAGCGCGCCCGCGTACACCCAGCGGCCCTCGAAACGGACGAACCTGCTGTTCTCCTCCATCTCCCCCGGATTGCCGCGTTCGACGTAGTGGGCGCGGAAGCGCACCGTGCCCTCGGTGTGGACGACGCTGCCGCCGGTCGTCTCCAGCACCTCCAGCCGCACCCACCGCGTCTTCCTGTCCAGGTCGAGCCGGGCCGGGCGGGCGGACGGATGCCAGGTGCGCAGCAGGTAGGCGGCGTCGCCCACGCCGAACGCGCTGTATCTGGACCGCATGAGCTGCTCGGCGGTGGCGGCCGCCGCCTCGCCCCGATGGAGCCTGCCGCAGCAGTCCTGGTAGGAGGCGGGCAGGCCGCACGCGCATGTACGAGGCATGACCCCTATTGTGCCGGGACCGGCAGCCGGGTCGTGAGCTCGGTCAGCGTGGGGCCGAGCGGGGCGTCCAGGGTGAGCGAGGCGTCGGCGTCGCCGCCGGTCTCCCCCTGGTTGACGATGGCGATGGGGATGCCGAGCGAGGCGGCCTTGGTGACGAACCGCAGCCCCGACCTGACCGTCAACGACGACCCCAGCACCAGCAGCAGGCTCGCGCCCGCCACCAGGGCGAAGCACTCGTCCACGCGGGGCCGGGGAACGTTCTCGCCGAAGAACACCACGTCGGGCTTGAGCACCCCGCCGCACGCCACGCAGCCGACCACCTCGAACCCGGTGACCTGCGCGTCGGTGAGCACGGCGTCGCCGTCGGGGTTGATCCGGGCGGCGGCGGCCTCCCAGGCGGGGTTGGCGGCCCGCAGCCGCCGCTCCAGCTCGGCGCGGGGCGTGCGCTCGCGGCACGACAGGCACACCACCCGGTCCAGCCCGCCGTGCAGCTCGATCACCCGCCGCGCCCCGGCGGCCTGGTGCAGGCCGTCGACGTTCTGGGTGACGATGCCGGCGAGCAGCCCGCGCCGTTCCAGCTCGGCCACCGCCTGATGGCCGGCGTTGGGCCGGGCCTGGCCGATCTCCCGCCAGCCGACGTGGCTGCGCGCCCAGTATCGCTGCCGCGCCTGCGCGCTGCCGACGAAGCGCTGGTACGTCATCGGCTCCGCGCGCCGGGCCCGGCCGGTCGGCCCCCGGTAGTCGGGGATGCCGGACTCGGTCGACAGGCCCGCTCCGCTGAGCACCGCCACGCCTCCGCCCGCGACCAGCTCGGCCAGTCGTGTCACTGTCACACCCTCCATGGTGCCCGATCTCCGCTCCCGCCCGTCCCCCGGCCCTGAGGA
Organism: Nonomuraea sp. NPDC004186; assembly: GCF_053603495.1. Classification (NCBI taxonomy): domain Bacteria; kingdom Bacillati; phylum Actinomycetota; class Actinomycetes; order Streptosporangiales; family Streptosporangiaceae; genus Nonomuraea; species Nonomuraea sp. NPDC004186. The sequence continues at coordinate 35,671 of NZ_JBSGFQ010000107.1, forward strand.
CGGGCGGGCGGCGGAGATCGGGCCGCTCAGTCGCCCGTGCGTTCCTCGGCCTCGGCGATCCGCTCGGCGCTCCACAGCCGCCGCATCTCCGGGCAGCTCTCCAGCAGCTCGCCGAGCCGCCCGCGCCCCGCGACCCGGCCGCGGTCGAGCACCACGATCTGGTCGGCGCGCTCGAGCGCGGCCTGCCGGTGGGAGACGACCAGCAGGGTGCCGTGGCCGGCGATCCGCTCCCACAGGAGCCGCTCGGTCTCGACGTCGAGCGCGGACGACAGGTCGTCCACGACCAGCAGGTCCGGGTCGCGGACGAGGGCACGGGCCGCGGTGGCCCGCTGCACCTGCCCGCCGGACAGCCGCACCCCGCGCGGCCCCACCACCGTGTCGAGCCCGTCGGGCATCGCGGCCAGGTCCGGCTCGAACGCGGCCAGCTCCAGCGCCCGCCCGATCTCGGCGTCGGTCGCGGGCCGGCCGAGGAGCAGGTTCTCGCGCAGGGTCTCGGAGAACAGCCTCGGCACCTGGCTCGCGTACGCCGCCCGGCCGGGGACGAGGAACGTGCCCGGGTCGCCGACGGGCACGCCGTTCCACGAGATCGTGCCCTCGTCCAGCGGCAGGAGGCCGAGCAGGGCGCGTACCAGGGTGGTCTTGCCCGAGCCGACCGCGCCCGTCACGACCGTGAACGAGCCGCGCTCGACGCGCAGGTCGATCCCCCGCACCCCGCCCGCGCTCAGCCCGCGAACCTCCAGCACCCGGAGCGGGCCCGGGTGCTGGGGCACGGCCGCGACGGCCGGCGGGTCGCGGCGCAGCCAGACGTCGGCGCCGCGCGACAGGTCGCCGGCGCTCTCGTGCGGCGCCATCAGCCGGGTGAGCCGGTCGGTGGCGACCGCGGCCTGCGGCAGGCGGTAGAGGACGGTACCGATCGACCGGGGCAGAGCCGTGAGCCAGCCGACGTAGCTGGTGAACAGCGCGAGGTCGCCCACCGTGAACTCGCCGCCGCGCATCGCGGGGGCGGCCAGGAGCAGGACAAGCCCGATGCTGAGCTCGACGGTCGCGCCGGTCGTGGCGTCCAGCAGGTCGGTGGCCAGGCGGTCCTTGACGGCGGCCGCGCGCCGCCGCCGGTTGTGCTCGCGCAGCCGCTCCAGCGCCGCCTCCTCGGCTCCCGCGGTCTTGATCGCGAGCACGCCGCCGAAGATCTCGCCCACGTACGCCGTGACGGCCGCCCCGAGCGTCCTGGCCCGCTGGTGCAGCCGCCCGATGGTCTGCCGCATGAGCCTGCTCAGCACGCCGATCGCGACCATCGGCAGCACCAGCGCCACGGTGATGACGGGATCGACGGACGCCATGATCCCCAGCGCGGCGACGGCGAAGAGCGTCGTCCCGGCCAGGCTGACGCTCTCGTCGGTGAAGTCGACCGCGTCGGCAACATCGTCCCGCAGGCGGGCGACGGACTCGCCGGGCGAGTGCGGCAGCCGCGCCGAGGCTTGGCCGCGGGCGGTCAGGACGGAGCGCAGGGTGTTGGCGCGCAGCAGGGTGGCCGCCGCGGCCCACCAGTAGACCCCGTACGTCCACGCGATCACGATCATCAGGCCCCGGGTGACCTCCACGCCCACGAACGCCGCGCACAACCACAGCGCCCAGCCCAGGTCGCCGCCGAGCCCGTCGAAGATCCGCTGCAGGACGAGCCCGCTCGCCAGCGGGATCACGTGGACGGGCAGCCAGAGCAGCGCGCCGACGAGGTATCGGCAGAAGTCGAACGTGGCCAGCCTGGTGGCCACCAGCATGACCGGCTTCACCGGCTCACCCCCGCCAGGTCGAGCAGGCGCCCGAACCTGCTGCCGGGGTCGGCGGCGAGGTCGGCGCGGCGGCCGTACTCGACGATCTTGCCGTGGTCGAGCACGGCGATCTTGTCCACGCGCGACAGCGAGGACAGGCGGTGCGCGATGATCACGCCGGTCCGGCCGTCGAGCAGGCGGTCGATGCTCCGCTCGATGCGGCGTTCGGTGGCGGGGTCGAGCCTGCTGGACGCCTCGTCGAGCACGACGAGCCCGGGGTCGGCCAGGAACGCGCGGGCGAACGCGATGAGCTGCGCCTCCCCCGCCGACACCTCGCGCAGCTCGGTGTCGAGCCCGCCGGGCAGTCCGGCCAGCCAGTCGCCCAGCCCGACGCCGTGGAGGACCTCCCGCAGCCGCGCGTCCCCAGGGGAGGGCCGGAAGAGCGTCAGGTTGTCGCGCAGGCTCGCCGCGAAGAGCTGCACGTCCTGCGTGACCACGCCGATCCGCGTTCGCAGGGACGCCTGGTCGGCCTCGCGCAGGTCCAGCCCGCCGACCCGTACCGCGCCCTCGGTCGGGTCGTACAGGCGCAGCGCCAGGCGGGCGAGCGTGGTCTTGCCGCTGCCGGTGCGTCCCACCAGGCCGAGCGTCTCGCCGGGGGCCAGCGTGAGGGTGACGCCCGACAGCACCTGCTCGTCGTCGCCGGGGTAGGCGAAGCCGACGCCGGCCAGGCGCAGGCCGAGCGGGCCGGTCGCGGGCAGGGGCCGGGTGCCCTCGGGCAGCGTGCGCCGCTCGGCCAGCAGGTCCGCGATGCGGGCCAGGCCGGCCAGCGCCGCCTGGTACTGCCTGATCTGGTCGATGAGCCGCTCGAACGGCGTCCGTACCATCAGCGTGTACTGGAAGATCAGCACGGCGGTGCCGACAGTGAGCGTCCCCGACCGCAGCGCCCAGGCGGCGAGCCCGAGCATGATCGCGGTGCCCGCGGCGAACGCCACCGACGTGCCCGCCAGCAGCGTGGTCCCGATGCGCGCGTCCCTGACCTCGGCGCGGTAGAGGGCGGCGCTGACCTGGTGGAAGCGGCGTACGGTGTGCTCGCCGGCGCCGTTGGCCCGCAGGTCCTCGGCTCCGGCCAGCCGCTCCTCCAGCATGCCGAACAGCCGCGCGCTCGCCGCGCGTGACCGGGCGGCCGCCGGAACGGCCAGCCGCTGGGCGCGGGCCATGCCCCACCCGATGAGCAGGCAGTAGACCAGCAGCGCGCAGCCGAGGCGCCAGTCGACGCCGAACACGATGACGACCACCCCGGCCAGGAGCAGCACGCTGGCCACGACGTCCATGAGGAACGCGACGACGAAGTCGGCCACGGCCACGACGTCGCCGTCCACGCGTTCGATCATCTCGCCGGGCGTGTACCGGCCGTGGAAGCCCAGGTCCAGGCCGAGCGCGTGCCCGGCGAGGCGCTCGCGCAGGCGGTTGGTGCCGTCCCAGGCCAGACGGCCGGCCAGCCACGCGGTGACGAGCCGGGCGGCCTGGCCGGCGACGGCCAGCGCCAGGTAGCCGACGGCGATCAGGGTCAGCTGTCTGATGCTCGCGCCGCCGATCGCGTCGTCCACGAAGCGGCGGGTGATCTGCGGAGCCGCCAGCGGGAGCGCGGTGGCGGCGGCTGTGGCCGCGACGAGCGCGGCGCTCCGGCGGGGTCCTGGGCGCAGCAGGCGCAGGACGGAGGTGCTATGCGGTGGAATCCGTTGGTCGAATGATCTCGATGACAAACGTCATGCCCTTTGGATAGGAGGTCTCATTGCTCTGGCGGGACATGAACGTTGTCCTCATCGCCGACCTCCTTGATCCGATGGACTCGCTCCCGGGAGTACAGCAGCCCCGCGCGGGCCGGGGCAACCGGTTTACCCGCTCCCCCTCAGCACCCCGGCCCGCGCCAGCCCGTCGGTCAGCCGCGCGCGGGCGGGGCCCGGGAGGCAGTCGAGGGCGTGCGGGTCGTCGGCGGCCAGCCGGGAGACGGGCACGACCTGGTACGGGTTGAGCCGGAACGACCGCCCCGACCGCAGGCTCACCGCGAACGTCCCGGGCCCGCACCCGTCGGGCCCGGCGCCCCCGGCCACCACCTGCACGCACGGGTCCCACCCGGGAACGGGCTCCGCGCCGGCCACGGAACAGGCGGCCAGGCGCCCGGGCGGCAGCCCGGGAAGCCGCTCCAGCCACTCCTTGATCATGCGGGTGACCTCGTAGGCCCGCATCGTGTCGGGCGCGTCGAACTCCACCCACCTGACCAGGTCGTCCCCGGCCCTCGGCGGGAAGCGCACGCTCTGCCCGGCCCACTCCGAGCGGATCGCCATGCGGTACGGCCGCAGCCCGGCCAGCCGGACCCCGCCGGCGCCCGCCGCCAGCAGCTCGACGGACTCCCCCGCGGCGCCCGCGGCCACTCCGGGCGCGCCCAGCACCAGCTCGCACGCCACCGCCACGCCCGGCGGGATCGCGGCCAGCAGCCGCCGCAGGTTGACGGTCCACCCGTTCAGGCCGGTCACGGCGGCCAGGAAGTCGATCCGCGTCACGGCGATCGTCAGGCCGCGGCAGCGGGCCAGGACGTCCCTGGGGAAGGCGGCCACCCGCTCCGCGTCAAGCCATCCGGCCCACGGCCCGCCCGCAGGCGGACGGCACGCCCCGGTCACCCAGCGCACCTGCTTCCCCGGCCGGGTGTCCGAGGCGTCCCGCGACCGTGCCCCCTCGACGGGCCCGGCGTCAGTGTCCTTCCCTTTGCCCGCGCGCCACAAGGGGCGGATCACCCGTTCGGGCGACCACGCCGAGAACTCGACCCCGGCCAGCTCCGGCACGCGCCGCAGCGCCGTGCCGTGCTCGGCCACGAGCCGCCCGCACAGCGTCACCCGCCCCGCTCCCAGCGCTCCCACCAGCGCGAACGCCGCGGGAAGCTGCCGGGCGCCGTCCAGCACGACGTGCGCCCGCCGCCCGCCGGCGACGTCCGCGGCCAGCTCGACCTCGGGCCGGAACACCTCGCACCGCCCGGCCGCGCCGAGCACGTCCCTGCTGCTCTGCATGCTCCCCTCGGCCAGCTCCAGGTCGTCGATGCTGAGCCGGACCGCGGGGTCGGCCGCCAGCCGCAGCGCGGTGCCCACCGCTCTGAGGCGGGCGTCGTCGAACGCCTGCCGTTCCAGGACGGCCGCCGCCGCCCGCTCGAGCAGCGCCGCGAGCGGCCCGCCGTCGAGCCGTTCGGCGGCGGCCCGCAGCCGGGACGGGTCGGCGAGGCGTTCCACGACGTGTTCATTGAGGTCGAGCACCTCGGCTCCGGGGGGCGGCACGACCTCGGTGGTGAAGTCGGTGAGCGGCGGGACGACGAGCAGCTCCATCAGCGACACTCCCCCTGCCACGGGTACGGATGCGCCGCCCGCGCGCCCGGGGCCACCGGGTCGGCCACCCGCGAGCACGAGTCCGCGCGCACGTCCGCCGGTCCCGGATAGCGGGCGACCGCCCGCGAACGCGTCGCCGGGGGGCAGGTGTCGGACGCCTCCGATTTCGGCCAGGACGCCGGGGAGCAGGTGTCGGTCGCCTCCGGCTTCGGCCGGGGTACCGAGGGCCAGGTGTCAGCCGCCTCCGGCTTCGGCCGGGACGCCGGGCTGCCGCCGGCCGGGCGCAGGTAGACGCAGCGGAGCTCAGCGGCGAACCGGAGCCCGCCGTCGCGCAGCCAGCACTCCTCCGGCCCCGGCAGGGTCTCCGTCAGCGTGAGCCGCTCGGCCGTGGCCGCCAGCCGGCCCAGCCCCTCGACGAGCGCGGGCGAGCGGGTGTCCACGTGGATCGGCCGGCGTTCGCGGGGGGACGCGGCGAAGAACGTCACGGGCAGGTCGTGCGTCTCCCGCAGCCGCGCCATCGCGACCAGCAGCTCGCGATCCCCGACCGCCTGCCCGAGCGCCTCGAACGACGCCCGCCCCACGCGCCACGCGCGCCGCGAGATGACCACGTTGTCCCAGGTCAGCCGGGGCACCCGGGAGAGGTGCCGCAGGTCCGGCCGGCGAACCCTGGGCAGGGCGAGCGCCGTGTGCAGCGCCGTGTCGTCGTGCTCGCCGTTGTGCAGCAGCAGCGGCCCGTCCACCCCCTTGGCCCGCAGGACGGCCCGGTGCCCGTCGCTGTGCACGTACAGCTCGTCGAGCCCGATCCGGCGCCGCCCGCCGTCGGCCGTCACGCCGCCCAGCTCCAGCACCGGCCCGGGGAACTCCAGCGGCGGCCGGCCGGTGGCGCGGCGCGAGATGACGTTGAGCGCGGTGTGGCCGCCGAGCGCCCGCACGATCGCCGCGTCCCGCTCGGCGACGAGCGCGGCGCCGTCGGGGTGGAACTGCAGGGCCCACGGCGTCAGCAGCGCGACATCGTGGAGGTCGCCGAGGACCAGCGGGGTCAGCCCCGGCTCGTACGCCTCCAGCGACGGCGCGGCCACCATGACGTCGGCCGAGCAGAGCACGGGCGCGGCCGGCGGCTCGGGGTCGTCCAGCAGGCCCGCGAGGTCGACGGTGGCGGTGCCGGGCGGGGCGGCGCGCACGATCGCGGCGATCCGCTCGGCGAGGCGGTCGCCGTGGCGGATCTCCAGGCCGCCGGCCGCCCCCAGCACCTCGGCCAGCCCGAACGTGCCCGCGCCGAGCCGGCCGGCGAGCAGCCGGTTGGTGCGCTGCCTGGTCAGCTCGGCGTCGGCGGCGAGCAGGTCGAGCACCTGGGGCACGCGGCCTTCCAGGTCGGCCGCCAGCCCTTCGCCGACGGTCACCCGGAGCGTGCCGGCCGCGGCCTCGTGCACGACCACGCGGTCGTCCCCGGGCCGGTCGCCGGGCCGGTCGTCGTGCGCGCGCCCGCTGCCGGCCAGCGTCTCGACCCGCCGCTGGAGGGCCAGCTTCACGTCGGGAGAGGCGGCGGGATACTGGGCGAGCAGCTCGGTGATCTCCCGCACGCGCCGCCCCACCGACAGGTCACCACCCGGGCGGAGGGCGTCCGGACGGGGAGCGTCCGAGCGCGGGACGTCCCGGCGGGAGGCGTCCGGGCGGGAGGCGTCTGGGCGGGAGGCGTCTGGGCGGGAGGCGTCTGGGCGGGAGGCGTCCGGGCGGGAGGCGTCCGGGCGGGGGGTTTCGGCGGGGAGGCGTTCGCGTAGCCAGGACAGCGGGTCGGCGACCGTGGCCGGCGGGCAGAGGTCGTGGGTGAGCAGCCCGCGGCGCACCGCCACCGCCAGGGCCGCGGCGGCCTGCTCCAGCTCCGTCCCCGACTCGGCGGCGATCTCGGCCAGCGTCCGGCTCCCGTCGCACAGCGCGACGAACGGCGCCGCGTCGGGCACTGCGTCCGGCACGGCACCCGTCCAGGTCCGGCGGCGCGGCACCAGCCCCGCCACGAGCGCGGGATCGGCCAGGACGCGCCGCTGGAGCGACTCGCCCACCCAGTCGGCTGGGTACGCGACCCGCCGCGGCCGCTCCCGGTGGCCCGACCAGGTGTGGCCGCCGGCCGCCGCGGGCTCGACGCGGCCGTGGCCGAGCGGCCCGAAGCAGCACGTGGCGCAGAGCCCCTGCAGGACCGAGCCGACCAGGCGCCGCAGCCGGCCGCCCTTGGCGACGCCGCGCCGCAGGTCGCGGTAGA
>NZ_JBSGFQ010000108.1:0-42805 GCF_053603495.1 Nonomuraea sp. NPDC004186
GCCTCGGGTGGCGGGGGGTTATGGCGGCCCGCGCCCCCCCCGCCCCCGCCCGCGGGGGCGCCGCGGGCGGGGCCGGGGTGTTGCCGCCGTCAGGCGGGGACGGGATCGAGGCGCAGCTCGCGGACGATCTCGCGAGCGCTGGCCTCCAGCGTCGGGCCGGCGTCGGCGCCGACGAACATCTCGAGGTAGGCCCGGTGGAAGCAGCCCGCGATCAGCAGTCGCGCGCTGGCCTCCGGGTCCACCTCCGGCCCTATCCGGCCGAGGTCCTGCTCGGCCGCCAGGTACGCGGCCAGCGGCGCGACCTCGGTGCGCGGCCCCAGCCCCGTGTCGCGGACGGCCTCGCGGAAGCGGACCGTCACGTTCGGCGAGGTGAAAGCGGGAAGTGCCGCACTTTGTACGTCGATGTAGTAATTAATGCCCGCTCGGGCAATGGGGAGAAGGTTGTCCGCTACGCACCCTTTTCCGATGCGATAGGAGAGATTGTGAAGAATGCTCAGCCAGAGCGGAAGGCGGTCCTGCAACAGCGCGAGGAAGTGGTCCACGGAGCCCCCGGAGCGGTCCTCCCGGAGGGAGACGGCCATCTCGAGGATGCGGCGCCTGGTGTCCTGACTTCTTTGGTGCGGGTCAACATGGGAAGTCGCCATGGCGTGCCTAACGTGCGCGGTCAGTTGAGTAGGCATCACGGCGCGAAGCCGAGGGTGTTTTCTGGATTTATCGAGCTTTGTGTCTGGAGCCGCAACTTGGTGCAATCTTGTACGGCCCCGATTATTACCCGAAATCCCGAAAATTTCGCGGTTTTTATCCCTGAGGGTTAGCTGTCAGTGTCCCGGTCGCGGCGGCGCAGGTAACGCTCGAACTCCGCCGCGATCGCGTCGCCGCTGGCCTCGGGCAACTCGGCGGCGTCCTTGCGCTCCTCCAGCTCCTTGACGTACTCGGCCACCTCGGTGTCCTGCGAGGCCAGCTCGTCGACGCCGCGCTCCCACGCGCGGGCCTCCTCGTCGAGGTCGCCCAGGGGCATGGGGATCTCCAGCACGTCCTCCAAGCGGCGCAGCAGCGCGAGCGTCGCCTTCGGGTTGGGCGGCTGGGCCACGTAGTGCGGCACCGACGCCCACAGCGAGATGGCGTCCAGCCCCGCCTCGCCGAACGCGTGCTGCAGCACCCCGACGATGCCGGTCGGGCCTTCGTAGCGGCTCAGCTCCAGGTTCGTCGAACGGGCCAGCGCCTCGTCCGTCGCGCCGCCGAGAATGGGCACGGGCCGGGTGTGCGGCGAGTCGTTGAGCAGCGCGCCCAGCATGACGGCCAGCTCGATGCCCAGCTCGCGGCAGATCTCGATGATGTCGGCGCAGAACGAGCGCCAGCGCATGTTGGGCTCGATGCCGCGCAGCAGCACGACGTCGCGCTCCAGACCCGGCGGGCGGGCGCGCAGCAGGCGCGTCGTCGGCCACACGATCGAACGCGTCAGCCCCTCGCCCATCTCCACGACGGGCCGGGTGACCTGGAAGTCGTAGTAGTCGTCCGGGTCGAGCGCGATCAGCGGCTCGGCCTTCCAGGCGGACTCGAGATGGGCGATCACACCGCTGGAGGCCTCGCCCGCGTCGTTCCACCCCTCGAACGCGGCAATGAGCACCGGGTCTACGAGCTCGGGGAGCCTTTCGAGCTCTATCACGTGTCGCCTCCTCTCTCCATCGTCTCGCTAAGCCTATGCGGTCGGGAGTACTCGGCGTCACCGATCTCCCCGCGAATGCGCAACCCGCGTCTCACGTGCGAACGCGCCATCGCCGTCCCCTCAGGCGAACACCTCACCGCGCCTCCCCACCACCCATCCCAGCCCGCCACTGGACCCGTCCGAAACCCCTACGCCGCCCCGCGTCACCCGTACCTCCTGCACCCTTATCCCGCCTCCACCGCCCGCAACCCCTCCAGCCCTCCTGCACCCACTCGCTCTCCCGCTCCCCACCCCTCCCACCGCTCCATCCACACCCTCTTCCGCACGCCCACACCCGCCCCGACCACACCCGCCCCGACCACACCCGCCCCGACCACTCGCACCGCCGCGACGCCTCTCCTGCACTCCTGCACCCGCCCCGACCACTCGCACTCCTGCCCTTCTCCGGCAGCCGCACCCGCTCACGCCGCCGCGCCTCTCCGGCGCTCCCGCACTCGACCGCCTCTCGCGCTCCGGCGCTTCTCCATCACCCGCTACCCTCCTGGCTTCCACGCCGCCACGCCTCGCGGGCCCACGTCCCCTGCGTCGCCGCCCTTCGCCTCCTGCGCCCCAGCACCGCCCGCCTCCCGCACACCCGTGCCTCCTGCGCCCTGTGCAGGCGCTGCGCCGGACGCGTCCGCTGCGGGGTTTGCGTCCCCTGCGGCTGGTGTGCCTTGTGTGCAATGTGCCGTTCTATGCGCCTGATATGCCCCCTGTGGCCACGTATCTACCCGCTGCGGTGTATACGTGATCTCCCCGCGACCTACGCCACCCGCGTCCCAGGCCAGGGGACACCCGCCGGCCCCTCGCGCGCGCGTGCGCGTAAGACAAGCGGCGAAGGATCAGCGGCCGTCGGTCGTGCGGACGATCAGGACGTCGCAGGCGGCGCGGTGGGAGACCGCGGACGGCACGGAGCCGAGCAGCCGCCCCGCCAGGCTGTTGAGCCCGCGATTACCCACAACCAGCAGGTCGGCGCGGTGCCGGGCGGCCAGCGAGACGAGCACGTCCACGGCGTCCCCCTGCTCGGCGGCCAGGACCACGTCGGAGGCGCCGGCCGCCACGGCGTGCCCGCGCGCCGCCCGCAGGGCGTCGTCGGCCGGGGTGGAGCCGCCCACCTTGTACGCGAGGTCGCCCAGCCGGTCGGCGGCCGCGGCGCGCTCGCTCTCCCGCATCGGCAGGTACGCGCAGGCCAGGACCAGGGTGGCGCCGGTCGCCGCGGCCAGGGACCCCGCCGCGGAGACGGCGCGGAAGGAGGAGGCCGAGCCGTCGGTGCCGACGAGTACGGTGCGGTAGGTCACGGAGACCCCCAATTGGACGCGGCGTTCAATTGACAGTCGGTACGATAGCGCCCGGCACCCATCCCAGGGCCGCCCGGGTCCCCCGGACCCGAACGCTCACGCCCCTGGAGGCCCCGATTTCGCGCCCAAAGCGAACAGGCGTACGGGCCGCTTGCGAGTAGGGCTCCAGGCGCACCCGATAAGCTCTACCCCATGAGCATCTCCCCGTCCTTCCGAGAAGTGTTGTCCCAGCGCGTCATCGTGGCCGACGGGGCGATGGGCACGATGCTCCAGGCCCAGGACCCGACGCTCGACGACTTCCACGGTCACGAGGGCTGCAACGAGGTGCTCAACGTCACCAGGCCCGACATCGTGCGCGGCGTCCACGACGCCTACTTCGCCGTCGGCGTCGACTGCGTCGAGACCAACACCTTCGGCGCCAACCTCGCCGCCCTCGGCGAATACGACATCTCCGACCGCGTCTTCGAATACTCCGAGGCGGGGGCCAGGATCGCCCGCGAGGCCGCCGACCACTGGTCCACGCCCGACCAGCCGCGCTTCGTGCTCGGCTCCATGGGCCCCGGCACCAAGCTCCCGACCCTCGGCCACCTGCCGTACGCCTACCTGCGCGACGCCTACCGCGACAACGCCGCGGGCCTGATCGCGGGCGGCGCCGACGCGCTGATCATCGAGACCTGCCAGGACCTGCTCCAGGTCAAGGCCGCCGTCATCGGCGCCAAGCGGGCCGTCGAAGACTCCGGCCGCGACATCCCGATCATCGCCCAGGTCACCATCGAGACCAACGGCGCGATGCTGCTCGGCTCCGAGATCGGCGCCGCGCTGACCGCGATCGAGCCGCTCGGCGTCGACGTCGTGGGCCTCAACTGCGCGACCGGCCCCGCCGAGATGAGCGAGCACCTGCGCTACCTCGCCCGCCACTCGCGGCTCAAGCTCTCCTGCATGCCCAACGCCGGCCTGCCGGTGCTGACGGCCGACGGCGCGTACTACCCGCTGAGCGCGCAGGAGCTGGCCGACGCGCACGGCACCTTCACCCGCGACTACGGCCTGTCGCTGGTCGGCGGCTGCTGCGGCACCACGCCCGAGCACCTGCGCCAGGTCGTCGAGCGCGTCCGCGGCAAGCAGGTCGCGCCGCGCCGGCCGCACCCCGAGCCGGGCGCGTCCTCGCTCTACCAGACGGTCCCGTTCCGCCAGGACACCTCCTACCTGGCCATCGGCGAGCGCTGCAACACCAACGGCTCCAAGGCCTTCCGCGAGGCCATGCTGGCGGGCGCCTGGGACGACTGCGTCGAGACGGCCCGCGACCAGGCCCGCGACGGCGCCCACATGCTCGACCTGTGCGTCGACTACGTCGGCCGCGACGGCGTGGCCGACATGAAGGAGCTGGCGTTCCGGTTCGCCACCGCGTCCACGCTGCCGATCATGCTCGACTCGACCGAGCCCGCGGTGCTGCAGGCCGGTCTCGAGATGCTCGGCGGGCGCGCCGCGGTCAACTCCGTCAACTACGAGGACGGCGACGGCCCCGACTCCCGCTTCCAGAAGATCATGCGCCTCGTACGCGAGCACGGCTCGGCCGTCGTCGCGCTCACCATCGACGAGGAGGGCCAGGCCCGCACCGCCGACTGGAAGGTCCGCGTGGCCAGCCGCCTCGTCGAGGACCTGACCACCAACTGGGGCATGCGGGTCGAGGACATCATCGTCGACTGCCTGACCTTCCCCATCGCCACCGGCCAGGAGGAGACCAGGCGCGACGGCCTGGAGACCATCGAGGCCATCCGCGAGCTCAAGCGCCGCTACCCGGGCGTGCAGACCACGCTGGGCCTGTCCAACATCAGCTTCGGCCTCAACCCGGCCGCCCGCATGGTGCTCAACTCGGTGTTCCTCAACGAGTGCGTCAACGCCGGGCTCGACTCCGCCATCGTGCACGCCTCCAAGATCCTGCCGATGGCCCGCATCCCCGACGAGCAGCGCCAGGTCGCGCTCGACATGGTCTACGACCGCCGCCGCGAGGGCTACGACCCGCTGCAGCGGTTCATGGAGCTGTTCGAGGGCGTCGACGCGGCCGCCCTGCGCGCCGGCAAGGCCGAGGAGCTGGCCGCGCTGCCGCTGTGGGAGCGGCTCAAGCGGCGCATCATCGACGGCGAGCGCAAGGGCCTGGAGACCGACCTCGACACCGCGCTGGAGCAGCGGCCCGCCCTCGAGATCATCAACGACGTGCTGCTCGACGGCATGAAGACGGTGGGCGAGCTGTTCGGCTCCGGGCAGATGCAGCTGCCGTTCGTGCTGCAGTCGGCCGAGGTCATGAAGGCCGCCGTCGCCTACCTCGAGCCCCACATGGACCGGCTCGAGGGCGAGTCGAAGGGCCGCATCGTGCTGGCCACCGTCAAGGGCGACGTGCACGACATCGGCAAGAACCTCGTCGACATCATCCTGTCCAACAACGGCTACCAGGTCGTCAACCTCGGCATCAAGCAGCCGGTCTCGGCCATCCTCGAGGCCGCCGACGAGCAGAAGGCCGACGTCATCGGCATGTCGGGGTTGCTGGTGAAGTCGACGGTCATCATGAAGGAAAACCTGGAGGAGATGAACTCCAGGGGCTTGTCCGAGAGATACCCCGTCCTGCTCGGCGGCGCCGCCCTGACCCGCGCCTACGTCGAGCAGGACCTGGCCGAGCTGTTCGAGGGCGAGGTGCGCTACGCGCGCGACGCGTTCGAGGGGCTGCGGCTGATGGACTCGTTCATGGCCGTCAAGCGCGGCGTCGCGGGCGCGACGCTGCCGCCGCTGCGCGAGCGGCGCGTCAAGACCGGCGCGGTGCTGCAGCGCACGCCCGTCGAGGAGTTGCCCGCCCGCTCCGACGTGGCCGCCGACAACCCCGTCCCCGCGGTCCCCTTCTACGGCGACCGCGTGGTCAAGGGCATCTCCCTGACCGAGTACGCCGCCTTCCTCGACGAGCGCGCCCTGTTCCTCGGCCAGTGGGGGCTCAAGCCCACCAGGGGCGGCTCGGGGCCCGACTACGACGAGCTGGTCGAGCTCGAGGGGCGGCCGCGGCTGCGCATGTGGCTCGACCGCATCCAGACCGAGGGGCTGCTGGAGGCGGCCGTCGTCTATGGCCACTTCCCGTGCGTCTCCGACGGCGACTCGCTGATCATCCTCGACGACGACGGCAAGGAGCGCACCCGCTTCACGTTCCCGCGCCAGCGCCGCGACCGCCACCTGTGCCTGTCCGACTTCTTCCGCGCCAAGGACTCCGGCGAGGTCGACGTGGTCGGCTTCCAGGTCGCCACCATGGGCGCCAAGATCGCCGAGGCCACGGCCGAGCTGTTCGCCAAGGACGCCTACCGCGACTACCTCGAGCTCCACGGCCTGTCGGTGCAGCTCACCGAGGCGCTGGCCGAATACTGGCACGCCAGGGTGCGCTCGGAGTGGTCGATCGGCGGCGAGGAGTCCCTCGACGACATGCTCAAGGTCAACATCCAGGGTTGCCGCTACTCCTTCGGCTACCCGGCCTGCCCCAACCTGGAGGACCAGAAGCAGCTGTTCGAGCTGCTCGACCCCGAGCGCATCGGGGTGTCGCTGTCGGAGGAGTTCCAGCTCCACCCGGAGCAGGCCACCTCGGCCCTGGTCGCCCACCACCCCGAGGCCAAATACTTCAACGTCTGACCCCCACCCGGCCCTTCACCGCCCACCCCGTCCTTCACCGGCCGTCCGGTCCTTCGCCGCCTGTTCGGTCCTTGGCCGGCTGGCCGGTCCTTGGTCGGCCGTTCGGTCCTTCACCGGGCGTTCGGTCCTCCACCGGGCGGCGGGCGGATGGCGGGCCTCCCCGGCCCGGGGGAGGACGATCGCTCACTGGTCGGCGGGTGGGGGCGGCTTCCCAGCTCGGGCGGACGGCCGCTCACAGGTCGCCGGACGGGGGGCTTCCCGCTCCGGCACTCCACCGGCGCTCATTGGTGGCGGGGAGGGGGCACTCGACATCGCGTCGGTACGCCGTTCACCCTGCGGACGGATGACCGGCGCCCGCTCCCCAGACGGCAGTGCCCCACGAGTCACTGGTGCTGGTGCCGGTGACGGGTGCCGGTGACGGGGGCGGTGACGGGGGGCGGTGACGGGGGCGGCCTCTCCGCGCGTCGGGCGGGGCAGGGACAATAGCGGGCAAAACACTACCGATCGGGGGCATGCATGGAAGCGGTCTTCTTCGACATGGACGGGCTGCTCGTCGACAGCGAGCGGGTCTGGCTGGAGATCGAGACCGACGTGATGGCCAGGCTCGGCGCTCGGTGGACGCCGGAGCACCAGGTTCACCTGGTGGGCGGATCCATGGAGCGAACGGTCGACTACATGCTGGCCGTCTCGGGGGCCGACGTGCCCGCCGAGATGGTGCGGGAGTGGATGACCGGCGGGATGGTGCGGCGGCTGACGGCGGGCGTGCACGTCATGCCGGGCGCCTTGGAACTGCTGATGGCGCTGCGGGACGAGGGGGTGCCCGTGGGGCTGGTCACCTCGTCGCTGAAGGAGATCGCTGAGGCGGTCCTCAAGAGCGTGGGGCGCGACCGGTTCGACGTCGTGGTCACGGCGGACGACGTCACGCGTACCAAACCTGACCCTGAGCCGTACCTGACGGCTGCGCGGCTGCTCGGGGTGGAGCCGGTGCGGTGCGTGGTGCTGGAGGACTCTCCCAACGGCGTGGCGGCCGCGACGGCGGCGGGCTGCGCGGTGGTGGCCGTCCCGAGCCTGCTGGCCATCGACCCCGCCCCCGGCCGGCTGGTGGTGCCGTCCCTGGAGCAGGTCACCGTCGCCGACCTCCGCGCCCTCATCCCGACCTGACCCCCATCCGTCCCCACCACATCCGTCCCTGCCACCCCATCCATCCCTGCCACCCACCTGCCACCCCATCCATCCCCGCCTCCCTGCGTCCCCGCCTCCCTGCGTCGGCCGCATGCTGGCTGCGTAACCCCTTCCACGCGTGCTTGCTGGGTGGCTCCGCTGGTTCGCCCTGTGCCCCTACTCGGCACCGTGCTGGACGTCCTCGCCGATGGTGCCGCCGTCCGGGGCGGGGCGCTGACTGCCCATGGACTCGGGGCGGTGGCCGCCGTGCTCGGCATGAGCGAGTCGTCGGTGTCGCATTCGCTCGCCTCGCTGGAACGCGTGGGGCGGGGCGAACTCGTGCACCGCGCCGCTCCCGTACGGTCGACGCCGCTGGGCGACGTGCTGTTGCCGCGCCCGCGCACCCGCGCCACGCCGCGCACCGGTGCCACGCCGCGCACCGGTGCCACGCTTGCCACGCCAGGCTCGCCGCGCACCTGCGCCACGCTCGCTGCCGTCCGTGCCTTCGACGCCGCGGCGGCCCACACGAGCGGCGCCGCTGCCTGATCGATCGGGCTGGCCGTCCAGCCGGCACGTCGCCGGCCGCGGCCCCCGCCACCCGCCCGCCGACACGAGCGCGACCGCCGCGCCCAGGGATGGGGAGCCGGACCCCTAGGGGGCAAGTGGTTCTTGCGGAGGAGCGGCGGGTGGCGTTTCGCGTGCCAGGATGGAGACGTAGTCGATATGAGGGGCGGCGTGATGTTCAATTCGATCGCCTGGCTGCCGCTGTGCGCCGGACTGAGCGCGGTGGGCCTGGTGTTCAGCTTCCTGGCCTTCAGACGCAGGGGGGCGGCCTCGGGCATGCGGATGGCGGCGTGGGCGCTGCTGCCGGTGGCGGCCTATCTGACGGGCGCGCTGCAGGCGTTGTGGACCATCGGCGCCACCGTCGTGGGTTTCGTGACGCAGCTGGTGTTCAACCCCTTGGTGTGGGCGGGCGTCGCCGTCGCGGGGCTGTCGGCGGTGCTGTTCGTCGCGTCCGGCGTCATGCGCGGCCGGAAACTGGCGAGCTTCAGGAAGAAGACCCCCGGAGAGGCCCCCGAGGTTAAGCCCTCAGCGAACAAAACCGTGCCCAAACCTCAGCAGCCCGCCGTCGCTCCCAAGCAAACTGCCAAGGCAGAGGACGACTTCTCCGATATCGAGGCGCTGCTCAAAAAGCGTGGCATCAGCTGAATACAAGGACGAAATCGGCTGTGTCACAGTTCCGAGACGTAACCGGGACGGCTCGTAGACATTCTCCTCAAGATCGATACGAATGAGTTTCTGGTCAATCACAGTTGAGCCACATAGAGCTCAGAGGGACTAGTCACACCAGCTCAGGCCATAGATTCTGCCTCCTGGGGCCGCGACACGGCGGACCTCGCTCGCATGGGCGCACTACCCTGACCGGGACCGCGCCGACACGGACGATGTCGTCTGGAATCCAGGGGGCTACTGGCATGACCGCACCGCTCGATGTTCCGGAATCGGCCATCGAAGCAGGGCCGGAGACCGTTCTTGAGGGAGCGGAGACCTCGGTCATCAGGGGACGTTCCCTGGGGCAGATCGCGTGGATGCGCCTCAAGCGCGACCGCATCGCGATGACCGGTGGCATCGTCATCCTGCTGCTCATCCTGGTCGCCGTCTTCGCCCCGCTGCTGGTGTCGTGGTTCGGGCACCCGCCGGGTGAGTGGCACCGGGAGAAGCTCGACCCCTCCATCGGCGCGCCGCTGGGCGCCTTCGGCGGCATCAGCAGCGACTTCCTGTTCGGCGTGGAGCCCGACTCGGGCCGCGACCTGTTCAGCCGCGTCCTGTACGGGGCCCGCATCTCGCTGCTGATCGCGTTCTTCGCGACCCTGCTGTGCGTGGTGCTCGGCACCGTCCTCGGGATGATCGCCGGCTTCTTCGGCGGCTGGGTCGACACCGTCATCAGCCGCCTCATGGACATCTTCCTGGCCTTCCCGCTGCTGGTGTTCGCGCTGGCGCTGGCCGGCGTCATCCCCGACAAGGCGTTCGGCCTGTCGGGTGACACGCTGCGGATCAGCCTGCTGGTGTTCATCATCGGGTTCTTCAACTGGCCCTATATCGGACGCATCATCCGAGGTCAGACGCTGTCCCTCCGCGAACGGGAGTTCGTCGACGCCTCCAGGAGCCTGGGCGCGCGCAACCACACCATCCTGTTCAAGGAGATCCTGCCCAACCTCCTGGCGCCGATCCTCGTCTACTCGACGCTGCTGATCCCCTCGAACATCCTGTTCGAGGCCGCGCTGTCGTTCCTCGGCGTGGGTGTGCGGCCGCCGACTCCCACGTGGGGAGGCATGCTGTCGGACGCCGTCCACAACTACCAGGTGGCGCCCAACTTCATGATCTTCCCCGGTCTCGCGATCTTCATCACCGTGCTGGCGTTCAACCTGCTCGGTGACGGCCTCAGGGACGCCTTCGACCCCAAGGCCCGATAGCCCTCGTGAGTTTTCAGCAAGTTCTCAACTCCTAGATACAAGGGGTGTGTCAGGTCGATGAAGACAAGATCAAAGGCGTCGGCAGTGGCGATGACCGCCGCTCTCGCCGTGGTCGTCTCGGCGTGTGGCGGTGGCGGTGGCGGTGCCAAGAGCACCAGCGGCACCGGCAGTGACGAGAAGCCCGCGAGCCAGTACAACGCGGGTGTCACGCAGGTCGTCAACCCGTCGGAGAAGACCGGCGGCACCCTGCACATGGGCATGCCGGGCGACTTCGACTCCGTCGACCCCGGCGACCAGTACTACGGCTACGCGTGGAACTTCTCCCGCTTCTACACGCGCGCGCTGACCATGTTCAAGCCGGTGCCGGGCGAGGACGGCCTGCAGCTCGTCGGCGACCTGGCCGAGGACCTGGGCAAGCCCAGCGACGGCGGCAAGACGTGGACGTACAAGCTGCGCAAGGGCATCAAGTTCGAGGACGGCAGCCCCGTCACCGCCAAGGACGTCAAGTACGCCGTGGCCCGCTCCCTGGACAAGGACATCCTGCCCAGCGGCCCGACCTACTTCAACGACTGGCTCGACCTGCAGGGCTACACCGGCCCGTACAAGATGAAGGACAAGCTCGACGACTTCAAGGCCGTCGAGACGCCTGATGACTACACCGTCGTCTTCCACCTGAAGAAGGCCTACGGCGGCTTCGACTACTTCGCCATGCTCCCGCAGACGGCCCCGGTGCCCGCGGCCAAGGACACCGGCTCGAAGTACAAGGAGCACCCGGTCTCGACCGGCCCCTACATGTTCAAGTCGCACGAGCTCACCAAGCGCATCGAGCTCGTGAAGAACCCCAACTGGGACCCGGCCACCGACCCCAACCGCAAGCAGCTCAACGACTCCGTCGAGGTGCTGCTCGGCCAGAACGAGGACGACCTCGACCAGCGCCTGCTGTCCGGCAAGATCGACGTCAAGATCAACAGCACCGGCGTGGCGGCCAACGCCCGCAAGACGGTCCTGACCGACCCGAAGGTCAAGCAGTACGCCGACTCGGCCGCGATCGACCGGACCTGGTTCACCAACATCAACGGTGACGTCAAGCCGTTCGACAACATCCACTGCCGCAAGGCCGTGATGTATGCGGCCGACCGCTCCGCGATCCAGGGCGCCTACGGCGGCCCCGACGCCGGCGGCGACGTCGCGCTCAGCCTCATGCCGTCGAAGATGACCGGCTACCAGAAGATCGACCCGTACGGCGTCGAGGCCAACCCGACCGGCGACCTCACCAAGGCGAAGGAGGAGCTGACGGCCTGCGGCCAGCCCAACGGCTTCAGCACCACCATCTCCTACCGCAACGAGCGCGCCGCCGAGAAGCTGACCGCCGAGTCGCTGCAGCAGTCGCTCGGCCGCGTCGGCATCAAGCTGGAGATCAAGGGCTACCCGCAGGGCGACTACTTCAAGCTGTACGCCGGCAAGCCCGACTTCGCCAAGAAGAACAACCTCGGCCTCATGGTCTACGGCTGGGGCGCCGACTACCCCGAGGGCTTCGGCTTCTTCCAGCAGATCGTCGACAGCCGCGTGATCCGCGACGCCGGTAACACCAACCTCGGCGTCAAGGACCCGAAGATCGACGAGCTCATCGACCAGGCCGCCGGGGAGACCGACGCCGCCAAGCGCAACGCCATCTGGGCGCAGGTCGACAAGCAGGTCATGGACTCGGCGTTCATCCTGCCCTACGTCTGGGCGCACGGCCTGTTCTACCGGCCGCCGACGCTGAAGAACGTCTTCGTCAGCCAGAACTGGGGCATGTACGAGTACCTCACGCTGGGCACCCAGTAACCGGTCAGGCGACCCCGCCGGACACGTCCGTCGAAAGCAGGTGAAGGCTCCGGCGGCCGGGCTCACGAGGCCCGGCCGCCATGGCCGAGATCAGTGTTCACATACATTCTCAGACGGTTGATAGCGGCCGTCATGCTGCTCTTCGTGGTGAGCATCACGACGTTCGCCATCTTCTTCCTCGTGCCTCGGCTCGCTGGGATGTCCGCTGACGACCTCGCCTCTCGTTATGTCGGCAAGGCCGCCAACGAGCAGGTCATCCACGATACGGCGATCCGGCTGGGGTTCTACGATCCGCTCCTGGTCCAGTACGGGCGGTTCGTGAAGGGCATCTTCGTCGGCGTGGAGCGCAACTACGGCCCCGGCGTCGAGCTGTGCCCGGCGCCCTGCCTCGGCTACTCGTACGTCACGCAGAACCCGGTCCTGCCCGACCTGCTCGACCGCATACCGATCACGCTGTCGCTGGCGCTCGGCGCGGCCCTGGTGTGGGTGTTCTTCGGCGTGGCCACCGGCGTGGTGTCCGCGCTGCGGCGCGGCAGCTTCTTCGACCGCATCTCCATGGGCGTCGCCCTGGCCGGCGTGTCGCTGCCGATCTTCTTCACCGGCATCGTGTCGCTGGCCATCTTCCGCGACCAGCTCGGCCTCGTCGGCGACGTCGCCGACTGGGTGCCGTTCAGCGAGGACCCGCTCACCTGGGCCAACAACCTGATGCTGCCCTGGATCACGCTCGCCTTCCTGTACGCCGCCGGTTATGCCCGGCTCACCAGGGCGGGCATGCTGGAGACCATGTCCGAGGACTACATACGCACGGCCAGAGCCAAGGGCCTGCCCGAGCGGGCCGTGGTGCTCAAACACGGGCTGAGAGCCACGCTCACCCCGGTGCTGACCATGTTCGGCCTGGACCTGGGCCTGCTGCTCGGCGGCGCGGTGCTGACCGAGAGCACGTTCTCGCTGCCCGGCATCGGCAAGTACGCCAGGGACGCCATCGAACGCAACGACCTGCCCCAGGTGATGGGCGTCACCCTGGTGGCGGCGGCCTTCATCATCGTCGCCAACCTGATCGTCGACCTGCTCTACGCGGTCGTGGACCCGAGGGTGAGGCTGGCATGAGTGCGTTCCTCCAGGTCAAGGACCTCAAGATCCACTTCCCGACCGACGACGGCCTGGTCAGGTCCGTCGACGGGCTGACGTTCGACCTCGAACGCGGCAAGACGCTCGGCATCGTCGGCGAGTCCGGCTCCGGCAAGTCGGTCACCAGCCTCGGCATCCTCGGACTGCACAAGGGCAAGGGCGCCAACGTCTCCGGGGAGATCTGGCTCGACGGCGAGGAGCTCGTCGGCGCCTCCCAGGAGCACGTGCGCGGGCTGCGCGGCAAGAAGATGGCGATGATCTTCCAGGATCCGCTGTCGTCGATGCACCCCTTCTACACGGTCGGCGACCAGATCATCGAGGCGTACCGCATCCACCACAAGGTCACCAAGGCCGTGGCGAAGAAGCACGCCATCGACATGCTCGGCCGGGTCGGCATCCCCGAGCCGCAGCGCCGTGTCGACTCCTACCCGCACGAGTTCTCCGGCGGCATGCGCCAGCGCGCCATGATCGCCATGGCGCTGTCGTGCGACCCCGAGCTGCTCATCGCCGACGAGCCCACCACCGCGCTCGACGTGACCGTGCAGGCCCAGATCCTCGACCTCATGGTCGACCTGCAGCGCGAGTTCAACTCCGCGCTGATCATCATCACCCACGACCTGGGCGTGGTGGCCGAGCTGTCCGACGACATCCTGGTCATGTACGCGGGCAAGTGCATCGAGTACGGCAGCGCCGACGACATCTTCTACCGTCCCGAGCACCCCTACACATGGGGTCTACTGGGATCGATGCCCCGGCTCGACCGGGAGCCCACCGAACGGCTGCTGCCGATCAAGGGCTCCCCGCCGTCGCTGATCAACGTGCCGCCGGGCTGCGCCTTCAACCCCCGCTGCCCGTACGTCGAGCGGACCGGGGACAAGGCCAAGTCCGAGGTCCCGGAGCTGCTCCAGACCCAGGGCGGCCACCTGGTGCGCTGCCACATGGACCGGACGGAGCGGCGGGAGCTGTGGGAGAACGAGATCAAGCCACTGCTGGAGACCCAGTGACCGAGCCCAAGAACGAGCCGCTCCTTTCCGTACAGGGCCTGGAGAAGCACTTCCCCGTGACGAAGGGCCTGCTCAAGCGGCAGGTCGGCGCCGTCAAGGCGGTCGACGGGATCAGCTTCGACGTGTTCAAGGGCGAGACGCTCGGCCTGGTGGGGGAGTCCGGCTGCGGCAAGTCCACCACCGGCCGGCTGGTCACCCGGCTCCTCGAACCCACCGCCGGCAAGGTGATCTTCGAGGGCGAGGACATCACGCACATGGGGCAGGGCAAGCTGAGGCCGCTCCGCCGCGACATGCAGATGATCTTCCAGGACCCGTACTCGTCGCTCAACCCCCGCCACACGGTCGGCACCATCGTCGGCGCGCCGTTCCGCATCCAGGGCGTCAAGACCGAGCACGGCGTCAAGCGGGCCGTCCAGGACATCCTCGCCCTGGTCGGGCTCAACCCCGAGCACTACAACCGCTACCCGCACGAGTTCTCCGGCGGCCAGCGGCAGCGCATCGGCATCGCCCGCACCCTCGCGCTCAAGCCCAAGCTGATCATCGCCGACGAGCCGGTCTCCGCGCTCGACGTCTCCATCCAGGCCCAGGTCGTCAACCTGCTCGAAGACCTGCAGAACGAGCTGGACCTCACCTACGTCGTGATCGCCCACGACCTGTCGGTGGTGCGGCACATCAGCGACCGGGTGGCCGTCATGTACCTGGGCAAGATCGTGGAGATCGGCGACCGCAAGCAGCTCTACAGCGCGCCGATGCACCCGTACACCAACGCCCTGATGTCGGCCGTGCCCGTGCCCGACCCCAAGGCGCGCAAGGAGCGCGAGCGCATCCGGCTGGCCGGCGACGTGCCCAGCCCGCTCAACCCGCCGCCCGCCTGCCGCTTCCACACCCGCTGCTGGAAGGCGCAGGAGATCTGCAAGACGGTCGAGCCGCCCCTGGAGGAGCTGGCCAGCGGCCACCGCGTCGCCTGCCACTTCCCGGAGAACGCCCCCGCCTCCGCCGAGGCAGCCCCCGCCACCGCGTCCTGACGGTGTCCTGACCGGGGGTGCGCCCCCGGTCTCAGGAGTACGTGCCCGGCGTGATCAACCCGGTCTCGTAGGCCAGCACCACGGCCTGCACGCGGTCGCGCAGCCCCAGCTTAGTCAGCACGTTGCCGACGTGGGTCTTGACCGTCGTCTCGCTCACCACGAGCTTGGCCGCGATCTCCGCGTTGGACATGCCCTTGGCGATCAGCCGCAGCACCTCCAGCTCCCGCTCCGTCAGCCGGTCCAGCCGCGCCGGAGCGGGCTGCTCGTACGCCGACGGCAGCCGCTTGGCGAACCTGTCCAGCAGCCGCCGCGTCACGCTCGGCGCCACGATCGCGTCGCCCGCCGCCACCACCCGGATCGCCTGCACCAGCTCGTCGGGCGGCACGTCCTTCAGCAGGAACCCGGACGCGCCCGAGCGCAGCGCCTCCACGATGTACTCGTCCAGGTCGAACGTCGTCAGCACCAGCACCTTCGGCACGTGCGCCGTCGGCGCCGCCTCCCGCACGATCCTGCGGGTCGCCTCGATGCCGTCGACGCCCGGCATGCGGATGTCCATCAGCACCACGTCGGGCAGCAGAGCCCGCGTCTGCTCCATGGCGTCCTTGCCGTCGCCCGCCTGCCCCACCACCGTGATGTCGGACTCGGCCTCCAGAATCAGGCGGAATCCCGTACGCAGCAGCGGCTGGTCGTCCACCAGCAGCACTCTGATCGTCATTGGCCGTCCTTCAACGGGAACCTCGCCCGCACTTCGAAACCGCCCCCCGGTAGCGGACCGATGTTGAGGATTCCACCATAGAGTGCGACCCGTTCGCGAATGCCCACCAAACCGTGCCCTGGCGGCGCGGACACCCCGGCCGCGCCCAGCCCGTCGTCCTCCACCCGTACGTCCAGCTCACGGGGGTCGTGGCGGACGGTCACCACGGCCTTCGCGCCCGCCCCGGCGTGCCGCAGGCTGTTCGTCAGCCCCTCCTGGGCCAGCCGGTAGGCGGCCAGGTCGACCCCGGCGGGCAGCGGCCGCGGCTCCCCCTCCACGATCAGCCGGGTCGCCAGCCCCGCCTCGCGCATCTGCTCCACCAGCGCGGGCAGATCGTGCACGCCGGGCTGCGGGCCCAGCTCGGCGCGCGCGTCGGTACGCAGGACGCCGACGATGCTGCGCATCTCCGTCATCGCCATCCGGCCCGTGTGCTCGATCGCCGACAGCGCCTCGCGCGCCAGGTCGGGATCGGAGGCCAGCACCCTGCGCGCCGCGGCCGCCTGCACGGTCATCACGCTGACGTGGTGGGCCACCACGTCGTGCAGCTCGCGGGCGATCCGCGAGCGCTCCTCGGCGCGGGCCGCCCTCGTGTCGGCCGCGCGCGCCCGCTCCAGCCGCTCCGCCCGGTCCTTGAGCTCGTCCAGGTACGCCCGGCGCAGCCGCAGGCTCCGCCCCGCGCCCCACACCGCCACCAGCACCACGGCCACCACGACGTGCTCGCTCCAGCTCGTCGCCCTGACCGGGCCCGCCAGGGCGCCCAGCACGTACGTCACCAGCGAGATCAGCAGCCCCGCCAGCGCCATCGCCAGCCCGCGGTAGGAGGCCACCGAGTACAGCAGCACCAGCCCGGCCAGCCCCGAGATCCCGGTCCCGTAGCCGAGCACGGTCAGCAGCGTCTCGGGCACCAGCTCGGCGCACATCGCCGCCAGCGGCCACCGCCTGCGCGCCGCCACGGGCACGCACGCCAGCACCACCAGGGCCCCGCCCAGCGGGTCGGGGGCGCGCATGCCGTCGACCGCCAGGCCCTGCGCCTCCAGGCGGTCGGGACCGTAGAGCACGAACATCGCCACCGACGCCGCGGCCACCACTCCGGCGAGCACGGAGTCGTGGAACGTGGTCCGGTCTATGCGCACCGCTTCACTGTAGGCCCAGGTGAAAACCCGTAACCTCCTCCCTCGGGAGGATTACCACCCACACGCCCCCGAACCCGCGCCGCCCCGGCGCGGCGGGTGCGCGGGGTGGGTCAGAGTTCGTCGGTGGCGGCGCGGCGGTGGCTGCGGGTGGTGTCGCCCGGTTGGCGGGCCGGGATCGGTGGGGGTGTGCCGCCGAACTCCGGGCACAGGGCCTGGTGGTCGCACCAGTCGCACAGGCGGCTGCGGCGGGCCCGCCACTCGCCGGACTCCAGCGACCGCTCGATCGCCGTCCACAGCGCCATCACCTTGCGCTCGGTGGCCAGCAGGTCGGCCTCGTCCGGGGCGTAGCGCAGCACCTCGCCCTGCCCGCCCAGATAGACCAGCTGCAGCAGCCGAGGCACCTGGCCGCGCAGCCGCCACAGCACCAGGGCGTAGAACTTCATCTGGAACAGGGCCTTGGCCTCGAAGTCGGGGCCCGGCGCGCTGCCCGTCTTGTAGTCGACCACCCGGACCTCGCCGGTCGGCGCCACGTCGAGCCGGTCGACGTAGCCGCGCAGCATGAGCCCCCCGTCGAGGACCGCCTCCACGTAGAGCTCGCGCTCGGCGGGCTCCAGCCGCGTCGGGTCCTCCAGCGTGAAGTAGCGCTCCAGCATGCCGCGCGCCTGGACCAGCCACTCGGCCTGCTCGGCCTCGTCGGCGAACATCTGCGCGTACTGCGCGTCCTCGTCCAGCAGCCGCTGCCACTGCGGCTCCAGGAGCTCCAGCGCCGCCTGGACCGAGCGCCGCGGCGCCGGGAGGTCGTAGAGGCGCTCCAGGACCGCGTGCACCACCGTGCCGCGCACCGCCGCCTGCGAAGGCTTCTCGGGGAGCTGGTCGATCACCCGGAAGCGGTAGAGCAGCGGACAGGTCATGAAATCGCCCGCCCGGGACGGGGAGAGAGCTCCGATGATCTCCGGTTCGGTCAACGTCATGCACCGCACTCTAGGTCAAGACCCCGACAGAATAGCCCTCGCGCCACGATGATCACCCGATCCGGCGCGTAGCATCAAGGCAGCAACAGCACGTAATGGACGTTCAAGGAGTGCGGTGAGCGAGCAGAGCCCGCGGCAGGAGTTCTCCGGCCTTCGGATGGGGAAGCCGTTCGGCATTCCGGTGTATGTCTCATGGACATGGTTCATCGTGGCGGCGGTCATCACCTGGGTGTTCGGGCGCCGGGTGACCAACATGCTGCCCGAGCTCGACAGCGCGGCCGCCTACGCGGTCGCGTTCGTGTTCGCGGTGCTGCTGTACGTGTCGGTGCTGCTGCACGAGCTGGCCCACAGCGTGCTGGCCAAGTTCTACGGCCTGCCGGTGCGCAGGATCACCCTCTACCTGCTTGGCGGCGTGTCGGAGATCGAGAAGGAGCCGCCCACGCCGGCCAAGGAGTTCCTGGTCGCCGCGGCGGGGCCGGCGCTGTCGCTGGGCCTGGCCGGGCTCGGCCTGGCCGCCGACGTCTACGTGATCAACGGCGGCGGCATCGTCGAGGTGCTCGTCTGGTGGCTGTGGGTCGCCAACCTCATCGTCGGCGTGTTCAACCTGCTGCCCGGCCTGCCCCTGGACGGCGGCCGGATGCTGCGCGCCGGAGTCTGGAAGCTGACCAAGAACCCCAGCTCCGGCACCATCGTCGCCGCCTGGGGCGGCCGCGTGCTGGCCGTGCTGCTCGTCGTGTTCTCGATCGCCACGGCCCTGCAGAGCGGCCAGGTGACCGACCCGCTGGACCTGCTGTGGCCGTTCGTGCTGGCGTCGTTCATCTGGCTCGGCGCGAGCCAGTCGCTGCGCGTGGCCAAGATCCGCGCCAGGATCCCGCAGGTCAACGCCCGCGCGCTGGCGCGCAGGGCGATCCCGGTGACCGCCGAGACGCCGCTGTCGGAGGCGCTGCGGCAGGCCGCCGAGCGCAACGCGGGCGCCCTCGTCGTGATCGGCCACGACGGCGAGCCCCTGGCCATCGTGAACGAGGCCGCCGTCCAGGCCACCCCCGAACACCGCCGCCCCTGGGTGAGCGTCGGCTCGGTCGCCAAGTCCCTGGAGCCCACCATGGTGCTCGCGGCCGACCTGACCGGGGAGCCGCTCATCGACGCCATGCGCGAGGCCCCGGGCAGCGAGTACCTCCTGGTGGAACGGGGCGGCGAGATCTACGGGGTGCTCGCCACGGCCGACGTGAACCGGGTTTTCACGGGCGTCTGATTTGTCCCACTCGTTTAAGCGGCGGGCCATGGATAGGGTCGTGTCCAGCAGTTTCGGGCGGTCCGGAGCCGACTCCGGCCGGTTACTGCGATGTGACGACTGGCCGATAGTGTTCTGTTTGGCCAGACTTGCACAGTTGAGGGGTTTGCCGCAGTCCATCGGTTCACCGAATCGAGACGACGTGGCCGCGGCACGGCCCCTTCGTCTGGGTATGCGTATGGCTGGTGGCCAGCACGGCAGTGCGGGTGCCGTAATTTCGCCGGCTTCCGGGGAGGAGACACGAGTGACCGAGCGCAGCGAGGGCACCGATGAGCAGCGCAGCGCCGTCGTCATGAGGGAGGACGCATGACCGACCAAGGCTTCGGAGTGGTGCGTCCGCTTCCCGGTAACGGGCTTGTCGCCTACGCGGGCGGGCTGCTGCTGGTGTGCGACGCCGGCGAGGCCGCGGCCGACGACCTGCTCGACGCGCTGCGCGAGACGGCCGCGTCCGGTGGCGATGGCAGGGCGCTGGCCCGCCGCGCCGCTCAGGTGCTCGCGGCCAACATGGCCGGCGACCCGGCCACCTGCGCCGTCGCGGGCCGGGTCGGAGAAGGCGTGGCCGTCCTGGTCAGCGGCTCGGCCGCGGCCGTCATCGGCACCCCGGGCGGTGAGACGCGGCTGGCCGGCAGCGACTCGCTGACGTGGGCCGACCGGCTCGTCACCGGGCCCGTCGAGCGGGTCGAGCTGAGCCTGCCCGGCGCCGGCACCCCGCACCCCGCGGTCCGCTTCGACGGCGGCGTGGTGCACGGCGGCGGCCTCGTGGGCGACCTCACCGAGCGGTCCTCGGCGCCCGCCCCGTCCAGGCCGCTCACCAGCGAGATGCCCGCCACGGCCTTCCATCTCGAGGCCGACCTGGTCCAGCAGCCTCCCGCGCCGGTGGAGCGGCCACCGTACCCGCTGGCCGACCAGCCGCCGGTCGTGCCGGGGCCGCCGTCGGGCCCGCAGCCCGCGCCGGTGGAGCAGCCGTCGTACCTCTCGCCCCAGGACCAGCCCCCGTACGTCCCGCCCCAGGACCCGCCGCCCTACCACACGCCGCAGGAGCAGCCGGCCCCCTTCTTCGCGCCGCCGCAGGATCAGCCGCCGCCCCTGCCGGAGCCGCAGCAGTTCCCCTCCTACGACGAGCCGCCCCCCGGCAACGGCGTGGCCGACCAGCCCATGCCGCAGCACCTGGGCCCGTCCGACCACTTCGACCAGCCCGCGCCGCCCCTGCTCGGCCCGCCCGACCACTTCGACCATCCGGGCCAGCCGCCGCAGGATCAGCAGCAGCAGGACCACGGCGACCGCCCCCTGGTCTACGGCGTCGACTGCAAGAACGACCACTTCAACGACCCGCGCTCGCCCTACTGCGCGGTCTGCGGCATCGCGCTGGTGCAGCGCACGCTCGTCCCCTACAAGGGGCCGCGCCCGTCGCTCGGGGTGCTCATCCTCGACGACGGCACCGCGCTGCCGCTGGAGAGCGACTACCTGCTGGGCCGCGACCCCGAGCGGGCGCCCGAGGTGGCCGGCGGCACCGCCAGGCCCGCCAAGGTGACCAGCCCGGACGGCTCGGTGTCGCGCCGCCACCTGCGGGTGGCGCTCGACGGGTGGGACGTCAACCTGGTCGACCTGGGCTCGGTCAACGGCACCCAGATCCAGCCGCCCGGTGACCCCAACTTCTACGACATCCCGCCGAACGAGCCGGTCACCATCGCCCCCGGGACGACGGTCCGCGTCGGCGTCTCCCGCACGCTCCGCTTCGAGGCGCACCGGGGATAACCCGGCCGCCGGAACGCCCGCGTCCCCGTTCCGGGGCCGCGGGCGTTCTCGTACGCCGCTCGGGACGCCAGGAGCTCGGGGGCGGTGAGCTGCCCCGGCTCGTACCGGTGCACCGCGACATACGGCCGCCCCGGGAGAGCGCGGCGTCGCCTGAGACGGGCGAGGGCTACGGCGCCGCCCGCCCTGGACGCGGTCCGCGAGCATTCTCACGGAGAGCCAAAGGCCCATGATTTATTGATAAATGGTCAAATATCCGCAAAATCTTCGGACAAATGGGGTGGGCGGGAAGCGGCCATTCTCCGGCCGATCCGGGCAGGCAACCGGTCGTCCCTTACCCCGGGATCCGGTCGCCTCCAACGGGGAGGTTCGGCGGCTGGGCCGGGCAGAACGCCCGTACCCCGCGCAACAGCCGTACCGCGGCCTCCAGCCCGCTCGCCGCCTCCAGCGCCCGCCCTGCGGCGGTCGAGAAGCGGCTCAGCAGGTGCTCGTCCCCGTCGCCGAACCCCCGCCCGGCGACCCACACGAACGTGTGGTCCCGCGTCGCCAACGGCAGGGGAGTGGCCAGGAAGCCCGGCTCGCCCACCGCCGCGTCGCGCGCCAGCCGGACCGTCGCCGGCACGGTCGCCAGCTCCTTCAGCACCCCCGACTCGGCCAGCCACCGGCGCACGCGCTGGGGATCGCCGGGAGGGGCGTGCGTGTGGATCGCGTCGGCCTCCAGCCGCAGGGCGTCCACGCGCACGAATCCCGCGTAGGCCGTGCCCGTGACGGCGGCGGCGGTACGCGCCAGCCGATCGAGCAGGTCGACGGCCTCCAGGCAGGAGAACGAGGCGATGAGTTCACGCATGGCGGCATCGGCATGGTTGTATGACATCGCGGTGGTCCCTCGGGGGGAGGAGAGATCGCGCGGCCCGATCGCGCGAAACTGAAGTGCGGGTGCCCTGACTATCACCCCCGACGCGGCTCATGACTAGCCCTCAACAGGAAATCGGGATTTCTGCCCCCTCCCGGTCCGCACGCGTCACGTGGGACGCAGCACCGACCACGCCAGGTCGTCCGCCCGCGTCCCGTCCGCCTTGACGAACAGCCCCCGGTGCACGCCCTCCCGGCTGAACCCGGCCCGCTCCAGCACCGCGTGCGAGGCCGTGTTGCCCGGGTCGGTGCCGGCCACGATCCGGTGCAGCGCCGTGTTCGCGAACGCCCAGTCCACCAGCAGCCTGACCGCCCGCGTCATGAACCCCTTGCCCCGGAACCCGGGCACCAGCGAGTAGCCCACCATGGCCTGCCCCAGCGAAGGGACGACGTGTGCCAGCTGGATATGTCCGGCGAACGCCCCCGACGCCGCGTCCCTGACGGCCAGCTCGATCCGCTGCCCCGACACCCACCAGTAGCCGGTGTAGCGGCAGCGCCGCTCGTGCTCCTCCAGCGTGCCCATCGGCCCGAAGTGATAGGCCGCCACGGTCGGGTCGGCCAGCATCCGGTGGAAGTCGCCGGCGTCCTCCACGGCCAGCGGCACCAGCCGCACCACGCCGTCGCACAGCTCCCCGTCCGCGAAGAACGGCAGGTACGGCTCCGCCGTCACCACGTCCTCGGCCAGCCGGGCGAAGGTGACCATGTCGACGTAGCGGCCGTCGCGCAGCCGCTTGGCGTCCCGCCGGCGCCCCTCCTCGAGGAAGCCCGCCTTGACGGCCACCCGCAGGCTCGCCACGTTCTCCACCGCGGCCTGCAGCTCGACCCTGCGCACCCCGTGGTCGAACAGCCAGTCGGTGACCGCCCTGGCCGCCGTCGCTGCGACGCTCCTGCCCCGGGCCCACGGCGCCACCATGTAGCCGATCGAGGCCACGCCCCACTGATCGGGCCGCACGATCCCGATGGCGCCCACGTAGCCGCCGTCCTGCGTGATCACGAACTCCGCGCCGCCGTCCGCCCACTTCGCCGCCGCCTTCTCCAGGAAGCCGTGCGCGTCCTCCATCCGGTACGGCGACGGCAACGCCGGCAGGAACCGGGCGGTCACCGGGTCGTTGCACACTTTCACGATCGCCTCGACGTCCTCCTCCGCGGGAGGCCGGAGAATCAGGGGACCGGTGGAGATCACGTCGCGCGGAAGCATCCCCCATAGATACCGTGCGTCCGGACGCACTCGAAAGCCCTATAACCTTGCGGCCATGGGTTTCCGCAGGCATGGGCCTTTCCAGGCGGGGGATCAGGTGCAGCTCACCGACCCCAAGAACAAACGCCACACGATCACGCTCAAGGAGGACGGCGTCTTCCACACCCACAAGGGCGCCATCCCGCACAGCGACCTGATCGGGCAGCCTGAAGGCTCCGTCGTGCGCTCCTCGGGGGGCACCCAGTACCTCGCCTTCCGCCACCTGCTGCAGGACTACACGCTGGCCATGCCGCGCGGCGCGGCCGTCATCTACCCCAAGGACGCCTCGATGATCGTCGGCATGGCCGACATCTTCCCGGGCGCGCGGGTGATCGAGGCCGGCGTCGGCTCCGGCGCGCTGACGTGCTTCCTGCTGCGGGCCGTCGGCCCCGACGGGCACGTCACCTCGTACGAGCGGCGCCAGGAGTTCGCCGACGTGGCGAGCAAGAACGTGGAGAAGTTCTTCGGCGGCCCCATGGACGACAACTGGCGCCTGGTCGTCGGCGACCTGGTCGCCTCCATCGACGAGAGCGACGTCGACCGGGTGATCCTCGACATGCTCGCCCCGTGGGAGTGCGTCGACGCCGCCGCCAAGGCGCTCACCCCGGGTGGCGTGATCTGCTGTTATGTCGCCACGACCACGCAGTTGTCCAAGACGGTCGAGATGATTCGCGATCACGGGTGTTTCACGGAGCCGCATGCGTGGGAGACCCTGGTTCGCGACTGGCACGTCGAAGGGCTCGCGGTGAGACCGGATCATCGGATGATCGGTCACACGGGATTCCTGGTCACCGCCCGCCGCATGGCGGACGGAGTGACGCCCCCGCCGAGACGCCGTCGACCGAAGGGGACCACCGAGGAACTATGACAATTTGGCCACGAGGGTGCGTTGGTGCGTGACACGGGAACAGATTCCCGTGTGCAGGTGCTGGGAGTATTAAACGCACTATTGAGGATTATTCACCGAATACTGAATGTCACTCTACGAACACTGCCCGGCCAGGTTACGGAGGGGCCCGAGATAGGTAAGGTCCTAAGTAGTCGCCCTCGACTGGGAAGGAGGTGACGGGCGTGGCAGCTCGCGATGATGCTGAGGCTCGAGCCGCGCAGCGCGAACGGGAGGTCGCTGATCTTTCAACACAGGTCTCCTTCCTCCAGGAGGAGATCACCGCGCTGAGGCGGAAGCTGGCCGAGTCACCCCGTCAGGCCAGGGTCCTCGAAGAGCGTCTTCATGAGGCGCAGGCGAATCTCGCGGCCGTGACCGGCCAGAACGAACGCCTGGTCGCCACACTGAAGGAGGCCCGGGACCAAATCGTCGCCCTCAAGGAGGAGGTCGACCGGCTGGCGCAGCCGCCATCCGGTTTCGGCACCTTCCTCGAGGCCAGAGAAGACGGCACCATCGAGGTGTTCACCGGCGGCCGCAAGCTCCGGGTGAACGTCAGCCCTGCCGTCGACATCGACTCGCTGCGGCGTGGCCAGGAGGTCATGCTCAACGAAGCGCTCAACGTGGTCGAAGCTCTCGGCTACGAAGAGGTCGGCGAGATCGTCATGCTGAAAGAGCTGCTCGACGAGGGCAAGCGGGCCCTGGTCATCTCGCACGCCGACGAAGAGCGCGTCGTGCGACTGGCCGAGTCGCTGGTCGGCCAGCCCATCAGGGCCGGCGACTCGCTCCTGCTCGAGCCGCGCTCCGGCTACGTCTACGAGCGCATTCCCAAGTCCGAAGTCGAAGAGCTCGTCCTCGAGGAGGTCCCCGACATCTCCTACGAGGAGATCGGCGGCCTCGGCAGGCAGATCGAGCAGATCAGGGACGCCATCGAGCTGCCCTACCTGCACGCCGACCTGTTCCGCGAGCACAAGCTCCGGCCCCCCAAGGGCGTGCTGCTGTACGGGCCGCCCGGATGTGGCAAGACGCTCATCGCCAAGGCTGTCGCCAACTCCCTGGCCAAGCAGGTCGCGGAGAAGACCGGCCAGTCCGGCAAGAGCTTCTTCCTCAACATCAAGGGCCCCGAGCTGCTCAACAAGTACGTCGGCGAGACCGAGCGGCACATCCGCCTGGTCTTCCAGCGGGCCCGTGAGAAGGCCTCCGAGGGCACCCCGGTGATCGTGTTCTTCGACGAGATGGACTCGATCTTCCGCACCCGAGGCTCCGGCGTGTCCTCCGACGTGGAGAACACCATCGTCCCTCAGCTGCTGTCGGAGATCGACGGCGTCGAGGGCCTGGAGAACGTCATCGTCATCGGCGCCTCCAACCGCGAGGACATGATCGACCCGGCGATCCTGCGGCCCGGCCGCCTGGACGTCAAGATCAAGATCGAGCGGCCGGACGCCGAGGCGGCCAAGGACATCTTCTCCAAGTACCTCATCGCCGACCTGCCGCTGCACCCGGACGACCTGACGGAGCACGCCGAGTCCCGCGAGGGCACCATCCAGGGCATGATCCAGAGCGTCGTCGAGCGCATGTACACCGAGAGCGAGGAAAACCGCTTCCTCGAGGTGACCTACGCCAACGGCGACAAGGAAGTCCTCTACTTCAAGGACTTCAACTCCGGCGCGATGATCCAGAACATCGTCGACCGTGGCAAGAAGATGGCCATCAAGCAGTTCCTCGAAACCGGCCAGAAGGGCCTGCGGGTGCAGCACCTGCTCACGGCCTGCGTGGACGAGTTCTCCGAGAACGAGGACCTGCCCAACACCACCAACCCCGACGACTGGGCCCGCATCTCCGGCAAGAAGGGTGAGCGGATCGTCTACATCCGCACGCTCGTCTCCGGCAAGCAGGGCACCGAAGCCGGCCGGTCCATCGACACCGTCGCCAACACCGGCCAGTACCTGTAGAACCCCCGAACGGGAGGGCCCGCCGCGGCCCTCCCGTTCGCATGTCCGCGCCCCGCCGCGGCGACCCCGGCGAGGACGCCGGATGCGACACGGCCGATACGCATGCACGCCGCCCCGATCAGGCGCACACTGGGCTGATGACCACGCTCAAACGAGTAGACGTGCACGTCGAAGGCGTCGTCCAGGGCGTCGGCTTCCGCCCCTTCGTGCACTCGCTCGCCCGCCGGCTGGGTCTGGCCGGGCGGGTGCACAACGACGTCGACGGAGTGCACATCGAGGTCGAAGGCGCCCTGGCCGGCGTCGAGGAGTTCCTGACCGCGCTCGAACGCGACGCGCCCGCCCTGTCCGAGATCGAACGCGTCACCGTCGTCAGCGCCCGCCCCACCGGCCACAACGGCTTCACCATCGCCGCCGGCCTCCCGTCGGGCCCGCTGCGGCCCCTCGTCCGCGCCGACGGCGCCACCTGCGACGACTGCCTGCGCGAGCTGGCCGATCCCGCCGACCGCCGCCACGGCTACCCGTTCATCAACTGCGCCAACTGCGGCCCCCGCTTCACGATCGTGCGCGGCGTCCCGTACGACCGGCCCCTGACCACCATGGCCGGCTTCGGCATGTGCCAGGCGTGCGCGGCCGAGTACCACGACCCCGGCAACCGCCGCCACCACGCCCAGCCCACCTGCTGCCCCGCCTGCGGGCCCCGGCTGCGGCTGCGCGACGCCCGCGGCACCGAGCTGTGCGGCGACCCCATCGCCGGCGCCGTCACCCTGCTGCGCGCCGGGCGCGTCGTCGCCGTCAAGGGCCTCGGCGGCTTCCACCTCGCCGTGCCCGCCGCCGACGAGCGGGCCGCCGCGGCGCTGCGCGGCCGCAAGCACCGGGAGGAGCAGCCGTTCGCCGTCATGACGGCCGACCTGGCGCAGGCGCGGCGGCTGTGCGAGATCGACGAGCACGCCGCCGAGCTGCTCACCGGCCGCGCGCGGCCCATCGTGCTGCTGCCCCGCCTGCCCGGCGCCCCCGTCGCCGCCTCCGTGGCGCCCGCCACCCGCAGCCTCGGCCTCATGCTGCCCTACACGGCCCTGCACCACCTCCTGCTCGCCGAGCTCGCCGAACCCATGGTCCTCACCGGCGGCAACGTCTCCGGCGAGCCCATCGCCTACGAGGACGACGACGCGCTGACCCGCCTGAGCGGCATCGCCGACGCCTTCCTCATCCACGACCGCCCCATCCACGTACGCGCCGACGACTCGGTCGTGCGCCCCATGGCGGGCGAGGTGACCGTGCTGCGCCGGGCCCGCGGCTACGCGCCCGAACCGCTCGCGATGCGCTGGCCCGCGCCCCGGCCCGTGCTCGCCTGCGGCGCCGAGCTGAAGAGCACCTTCTGCCTGGCCGAAGGACGGCGCGCGTTCGTCTCCCAGCACATCGGCACCCTGG
This sequence comes from Nonomuraea sp. NPDC004186, assembly GCF_053603495.1. Lineage (NCBI taxonomy): Bacteria > Bacillati > Actinomycetota > Actinomycetes > Streptosporangiales > Streptosporangiaceae > Nonomuraea > Nonomuraea sp. NPDC004186. The sequence continues at coordinate 27,593 of NZ_JBSGFQ010000108.1, forward strand.
AGAACCACGAGACGCTCCGGTCGTTCGTCGAGAGCATCGACCACTTCTGCGGCCTGTTCGGCATCCGGCCCGAGGTCGTGGCGCACGACCTGGACCCCGGCTACCTGTCCACCCGGCACGCCATGGAGATCCGCGGCGTCGAACTCCTCGGCGTCCAGCACCACCACGCCCACATCGCCTCCTGCCTGGCCGACAACGGCGACCCCGGGCCCGTGCTCGGCGTCGCCCTCGACGGGCTCGGCCACGGCCCCGACGGCACCCTGTGGGGCGGCGAGTTCCTGCGCGCCGACCTGACCTCCTTCGAACGCCTCGGCCACCTCGCCCAGGTCCCCATGCCGGGCGGGAGCGCCGCCGTGCGGCAGCCCTGGCGCATGACCGCCGCCTACCTCGGCGACGACCACCCCGGTCTCGACGTGGCCCGCCGCAACCCCTGGGCCGACGCCCTCCGGCTCGCCCCCGGCTCCCCGCTGACCTCCAGCGCGGCCCGCCTCTTCGACGCCGTCGCGGCGCTGCTCGGCGTCCGCGACAAGATCACGTACGCGGGGCAGGCCGTCGTCGAGCTCGAACAGCACGCCGACCCCGCCGAGCGCGGCACGTACGAGGCCGGGATCACCCACGGCGACCTGCTCGTCGTGGAGGGCGCCGACCTCGTCCGCGCCGCCGCCGCGGACCTGGCCGCGGGAGCCTGCACCCGCGCGATCGCCGGCCGCTTCCACAACGGCCTCGCCGACGCCGTCACCCGCGCCTGCGACACCCTCCGCCACGCCACCGGGCTGACCGCGGTGGCGCTGTCGGGCGGGATGTTCCAGAACGCGCTGCTGCTGGAGGCCACCGTGGCCCGGCTGCGCGCGGCCGGGTTCCGGGTGCTCAAGCACGTGCGCGTGCCGCCCGGCGACGGCGGCGTCAGCCTCGGCCAGGCCGCCGTCGCCGCCGCCCGCGACCGCGTCTGACCACCCGTAACCGTGCCCTCACGGTGCCCTCACCGTGCTCTCTTCGGGCTCTCTTCGGGCTCTCTTCGGGCTCTCCTCGCGGCGGAGTGGCGGGCCGGGGGAGAGCGGCCGGTCGCCCTAGCATGGCGATCATGGAGTACCTCAACCCCGCCCGCGCCCCGTACACCGCGCACGACCGCGCGCTCATCGGGACCGAGCACGCCCGCCAGGCCCGCGCCCACTTCGCCCGGCACCCCTCCTACCGGCCCACGCCGGTCCGCACCATCCCGGACCTGGCCGGAACCGAAGCCGTCCACGTCAAGGACGAGAGCGGGCGCATGGGGCTGGGCAGCTTCAAGGCGCTCGGGGGCGCGTACGCCGTCCACCTGCTCGCCGAGCACGAGGGCGGCGGCACGCCGTTCGTGTGCGCCAGCGCGGGCAACCACGGCATCTCCGTAGCCTCCGGCGCCGCCGAGGTCGGCGTGGACTGCGTCGTGTACCTCAGCGAAGGCGTCCCAGAGGCGTTCGCGCAGCGGCTGCGCGGGCTCGGCGCCGAGGTGCGGCGCAGCGGCGAGGACTACGAGGCCAGCATGGCCGCCGCGATCCAGGCCGCCGAGCGGAACGGCTGGCGGCTCGTCGCCGACAGCTCCTGGAACGGCTACACCGGCATCCCGCTCGACGTCATGCGCGGCTACACCGTCCTGTTCGACGAACTCGCCGACCCGGGCGCCCTGCCCGCCGTCCCCGCGCAGACCGCGCGCACCGGCGGCCCCGCCGCGGCCCCAGGAGCGCGCGCCGGCCTCGAGGCGTACTCGGGCAGGCTCAACGGCTCCTCGGCCGTGACCGGCGGCCACAGCACGCCCCACGGGGCCGCGGGCGCGCCCACCCACGTGTTCCTCCAGGCGGGCGTCGGCGGGCTCGCCGCCGCCGGCGCCGCGTACGTGCGCGACCGCTGGGGCGAGCAGCCCAAGATCGTCGTGGTCGAGCCGGAAGGCGCGCCCTGCCTGCTCGAAAGCGCCCGGGCCGGCGAGCCCGTACGCGTCCAGGGCGGCCGCACCATCCTCGGCCGCCTCGACTGCCCGGAACCCTCCGTCATCGCTTTCCAGCTCCTCCACCACCTCGCCGACCTCTACATGACGATCACCGACGACCAGGCGGCCGACGCCGCCCGCCTCCTGACCGGCCACGGCGTCCACCTGTCCGAGTGCGGCGCCGCCGGAGCCGCCGGCCTGCTCACCCTCACGCCCGCGGCCCGTGACGCGCTCGCGCTCGACGACGCCTCCCGCCCGCTGGTCGTGGGAACGGAGGGCCCCGTGGAACCAAAGTGATCCAGGTGGCGTCAAAAAGGGCGTGCACGCACCTAACCGGCCCAAGCATGCTCGGGGGGACGGCCGGTTGGCCGAGCTCGACCTCCTGCGCTTCATCGCCGCCCTGGCCGTCGTCGCCTTCCACTACCTGGTGGCGTACGCGTCCGTCTGGGGGGCCAGGCCCGCCGCGCTGTTCCCGCCGCTGGCGCCCTTCGCGGGGTTAGGCATCCTCGGTGTCGAGCTGTTCTTCATCATCAGCGGGTTCGTCATCCTCATGACCGTGTGGGGACGCGGCCTCGGCGGGTTCGCCCAGTCCAGGTTCGTCCGCCTTTATCCCGCGTACTGGCTCAGCCTCGTCGCCACCGCGGCGCTCTACGGGCTCACGGGCGCCAAGGCGCTGGACCCAAAACTTTCACCAGGCGACTACCTGGTGAACGCCACCATGTTCCAGCGGTTGTTCAAGGTCACCGACGCCAGCCAGGTCTACTGGTCGCTGTGGGCGGAGCTCCGCTTCTACCTGCTGATGGTCATCCTCGTGATCATCGGGGTCACGTACGGGCGCGTCCTGATCTTCTCCGGCGTCTGGCTGGTGGCCGCCTTCGGCGCCGACCTGCTCGGCAACGAGATCGTCAACGAGATCGTCATGCCCGACTACGCGCCCTACTTCATCGCCGGCATGTCCCTCTACCTCATCCACAAACACGGCAGCGCCTGGCTCCCATGGCTCTACGTGGCCGGCGCGTACGCCCTGTCGATCGGCTCCGCGCTCGACCGGGTCCACCGGCGCGTCGACAACGTCGGGTTCAAGAACATGCCGGTCACCGACGTCAGCGTGATCATCACCATCACGCTGATCTTCGCCGTGATGGCCGTCGCCGCCCTCGGGCTGATCCGCCTCAAACCGTCCAGGACGCTCACCGCGCTCGGCGGCATCACATACCCGCTTTACCTGTTCCATGGCGTCGTCGCGGTGGCCCTCATCCCAGTGCTCACCGGCCACATGCCCCCCTGGGCCATCGCCACCACGACCGTCCTGACGGCCGTGGTGCTGTCGTATCTCGTGTACTCCTTTGCCGAACGGCCCATCCAGCGGCTACTCAAGCCCCGCAGACCCACGCAAACCCCATCAGCTCCGGCCGTACAGGTTGAAAAGGCGTCGGTGCCATAACTCTGTGACCCTGGGGCACTGTGAAGGGCATAGGCTCGGGCATATAAACGGCGGATAGGCAGATCCGGACGAACAGAGGGTGTTGCATGACGGTGCGTCGGGTGATGGGCATCGAGACCGAGTACGGCATCTCCGTACCCGGCCAGCCAGGCGCCAACGCGATGGTGACCTCCTCACAGGTCGTGAACGCCTACCTGGCCGCCTCGGCGGCCCGGGCGCGCAGGGCCCGGTGGGACTTCGAAGAGGAGAACCCACTCCGCGACGCGCGCGGCTTCGACCTGGCCAGAGAGGTCGCCGACCCCAGCCAGCTCACCGACGAGGACCTCGGCCTCGCCAACGTCATCCTCACCAACGGCGCCCGGCTCTACGTCGACCACGCCCACCCCGAATACAGCTCGCCCGAGTGCACCAACCCCCGGGCCGCCGTCATCTGGGACAAGGCCGGCGAACGCGTCATGTACGACGCCGCCACCCGGGCCTCCGCCATCCCCTCCAACGCGCCCATCCAGCTCTACAAGAACAACACCGACGCCAAGGGCGCCTCCTACGGCTGCCACGAGAACTACCTCATGCGGCGCGCCACCCCCTTCGCCGACATCGTCCGGCACCTCACCCCCTTCTTCGTCTCCCGCCAGGTCGTCGTCGGCGCCGGCAAGGTCGGCATCGGCCAGGACTCCCGCGGCGAAGGCTTCCAGATCAGCCAGCGCGCCGACTTCTTCGAGGTCGAGGTCGGCCTCGAGACCACGCTCAAGCGGCCCATCATCAACACCCGCGACGAGCCGCACGCCGATCCCGAGAAGTACCGCCGGCTGCACGTGATCATCGGCGACGCCAACATGTCGGAAATTTCGACATATCTGAAGCTGGGCACCACCGCCCTCGTCCTCGCCATGATCGAAGAAGGCTTCCTCACCCGCGACCTCGCCGTCGAAAACCCCGTACAAGCGCTCCGGGCCGTCTCCCACGACCCCACCTGCCGCTACGAGATCGCCATGCGCGACGGCCGCAAGCTCACCGCCATCCAGCTCCAGATGGAATACCTCGAACAAGCGCGCAAATACGTCGAAGAGCGAGGCACCGCCCAAGAGGAGATGAACAAGGACATCCTCGATCGCTGGGAGTCCGTCCTCACCCGGCTCGCCGAAGACCCCATGCAGCTCTCCCGCGAACTCGACTGGGTCGCCAAACTCGAACTCCTCGAGGGCTACCGCACCCGCGACGGCCTGCCCTGGTCCCACCCCAGACTCCAGCTCGTCGACCTGCAATACTCCGACATCCGCCCCGACCGCGGCCTCTACAACCGCCTCGTCGCCCGCGGACGCATGCAACGCCTCGTCACCGAAGACGAAGTCCAGCGCGCCGTCGAACACCCGCCCAACGACACCCGCGCCTACTTCCGCGGCCGCTGCCTGCGCCAATACAGCGAATCCGTCGCCGCCGCCTCCTGGGACTCCGTCATCTTCGACATCCCCGGCCGCGAATCACTCCAGCGCGTACCCACCCTCGAACCACTGCGCGGCACCAAAGCCCACGTCGGCGAACTCTTCGACCGCTGCCGCACCGCCGCCGACCTCGTCGCCGCCCTCACCGGCGGCGACTGAGCCCTTCTGAACGAGACCGGCCCGCACGGGCCGGTCTCCTACAGCAGCCCCACACCCAGCGTCAGCGTGCCCACCGCCAGGCACGCCCCGCCCGCCACCGTCAGCCAGATCAACCTGCTCGGCTTCGTGTCACCCGGACGCACCACCGACAGGAAGAAACCCAGCGGCATCAGGATCGGCGCGGCCACGATCAACACCCGCGTCAGGGCCTTCACACCCTCCGGCAGACTCGCCTGGTCCACATAGAGCATCGCCACCAGCGAGAACAGCACCAGCACGCCCGCATGCGCGTGCCCGGCCCGCCACAGGCCACGCCGGACCGGGTTGTCCAGATAGCCGGGGACGTTGCGCATCAGGAACTTCAGCAGGGTGACGCCGCCGAAGGCCACCCCGGGGACTGTGATGAGGAGCACACCGGCCGTGCTCAGGGATGCGGGGGACATCGGAACCTCCTCGTGTGTAGGTGGATCCATTGTTGGATAGTTTGGCTATCTAGTCAAGCCGACAAGATCGCTGGGCGATCGGCGCGAAATGTCGCTCGGTTCGGGGAAGATATGCCTTAGAGGCAGTCCCCCAACCGGAGGTAGGACATGGCAACCAAGGACACCGGAGGCCAGAAGCAGGCCGGTCGGCGCGAGAGCGAAGTCGAGGAGACCGAGGCCTCGGCGACGCCGGACGTTCAGGAGCGCCAGGAGAAGCTCACGGACGATGTCGACGCAATTCTGGACGAAATCGACGAAGTTCTCGAAGAGAACGCAGAGGAATTTGTCAGGTCGTACGTCCAGAAAGGCGGAGAATAGGGGATAAATCGGACATCGGATAGAAGGGGGGATCGGTGGAGACGCCGGATGGGTGTAAGCGGTGCCCGGACTGCGGGGAAGAAAAGGAGGTCTCGGAGTTCGGGCGCAATAAGCGAATGGCAGATGGGCTGGCGCGATATTGCAAGGCCTGTTTCCAGCGGCGTCACACGCAGAGTTACCGCAAGCGCAGGGAAGAGCAAGGCAAGACCGTGCGTGAGCGCGTCGAAGTGCCTGATGGGCAGAAATACTGCCCCCGTTGTGCGGAGATCAAGCCACTGGCCGACTTCGGAAAGAACAGGGCGCAGAAGGACGGGCTCACCGATTACTGCAAGCCGTGTCATAACCACGTGATGCGCGAGAATCGCATCAAGCGCCACGGCAGCACTCGCAACTACCACCTGAAGCGCCGCTACGGCATCACCCAGGACGACTTCGAGCGCATGCTCGCCCACCAGGGCGGGCTCTGCGCCATCTGCCGGGCCGTCCCCGGCACGTTCGTCGACCACAGTCATCAGACCGGCCAGGTCCGGGGCATTCTCTGTTTCAACTGCAACAACGGGCTCGGCCACTTCGGCGACAATCTGGTGTTGCTGGAGTTGGCTGCGCTTTATCTGGACGGGGAGATTCTCTGGCCCGAGTTCGTGGTCCTCCCGCGGCAGCGCGCCTCGGATGAGGTGGCGCGGACGCGGAGTTATCACCTGACGCAGCGTTATCGGGTGCGGCATGAGGATGTCGAGCGGATGATTTCGGCTCAGCATGGTTTGTGTGTGGTGTGCTGGGATCGGCCGCCCGAGCATGTGGACCATTGTCATCGCACGGGGGATGTGCGGTTTGCGTTGTGTCTGCCGTGTAATACGGGGATCGGGCAGTTCAGGGATGATCCCGGTGTGGTGTGGCGGGCGTTTTCTTATGTCGAGGCGACCGTTGAGGAGTTCGACGAGGTCGAGGTTTCGGAGGAGGAGTTTCGGGGGTTGGTCGAGGCTGAGGAGCGGCTTCGGGGCGAGTTCTATTCGACGGTGTCGAGGGTGGGCTGATCGGCTTTGGGGAGGGTGTAGTCGACGGCGACGCCCAGGAGGCGGACCGGGCGGGTGAGGTCGAAGCGGGCGAGGATGGTGAGGGCCGCCTGCTGGATGGTGGCCGGGTCCGTGGTGGGGGCGGGGAGTTTTGACTGGCGGGTTCGGGTGAGGAACGGGGTGAAGCGGACCTTGACCGATACCCGGGTGATGTCGCGGCCGGCTTCGCGGGCGTCGTGGGCGACCTGGGTGGCGAGGGCGGCGACGTGGTGGGTGATGTCGGCTTCGTCGGTGAGGTCGTGCTGGAAGGTGGTTTCGCGGCTGTGGCCGCGGGCGATCCAGGGTGTGGTGACGATTTCGGCTTCACCTTTGCCGAGGGCGAGGTAGCGGTACCAGGGACCGTTGGTGGGGCCGAAGTGGCGGGCGAGGTGGGCGGGGTCGGCGGCGGCGAGCTGGGCGACGGTGTGGAGGCCCAGGGCGGTGAGTTTTCTGGAGATCTTGGCGCCGATGCCCCAGAGTGCGTCGGTGGGGCGGTCGTTCATGATCTCGGCCCAGTTGTCGCTGGTGAGGCGGTAGATTCCGGCGGGTTTGGCGAGGCCGGAGGCGAGTTTGGCCTGGTGTTTGTTGTCGCCGATGCCGATGGAGCAGGACAGCTGGGTGCGTTCGCGTACGGTCTGGCGGATGGTGGCGGCGAGGGTTTCGGGGTCGTCGGTGGTGGCGCCGAGGAAGGCTTCGTCCCAGCCCCAGATTTCGACGCGTACGGGGAATTCGCGGAGTACGGCCATGACGTGGGCGGAGGCGGCTTCGTAGGCGGGTGGGTCGCTGGGCAGGAAGATCGCTTCGGGGCAGCGTCTGAGTGCGGTGCGCAGTGGCATGCCGGAGTGGATGCCGTGTTCGCGGGCTTCGTAGGTGGCGGTGGCGGCCACGGTGCGGGGTTGGGTGGGGTCTCCTGAGCCGCCGACGACGACGGGTTTGCCGCGGAGTTCGGGGTGGCGGAGGATCTCGACGGCGGCGATGAACTGGTCGAGGTCGACGTGGAGGATCCAGTCCCTCATGGTTTTCAGTATGTCGTGAGGCGGTGTGGAGGCGGTCGTCGCGGTGGGGGAGGCGCGGCGGGGGACTGCCCAGGCGGGATTGCCGATGGGTGGTGTTTCGCCTGCTTGGACGACGGCCTGGATGAGGGTGGCGGGGGTTCCGGGGCGGTGGGGGTTTCGGGGTCGGCGATGGTGCGCGGCGGCGTGGTCTTGTCGCAGCCGGACGGGCCCAGCGGCGGAGAACTCGCCGTTCTCGACGGTCAGGTGGGCGCGCGTACCCACCGCGGACAAGACCTTGGTCAGCACCACCGGCAGGGAGTACAGCAGCCCTCGGTGTAGAGGGTGTAGAGGATGACCGAGCCGGTGCCTTCTCGGGGTCGCGCAGCAGGATGAACCGGAACAGGAAGCCGTCCCGGTCGCTGGGCGGCGCCCACACGGCGATGGTGGCCATGGTCGGCTCGCCGCTCGGTGCGGAGCCGGGCTCAGCCGCCGACGTGGGCCGGGCCGCCGACGAGGTCCTCCAGCTTCGCCTGGTACGCGGCGGCGGCCTCGTCGGGGCTCGTGCCGCTGACGACGGCGGCGGTGGCCTCCTGCAGTGCGGCCGACACCTGCGGGTAGACGGCCAGGCCGGGGCGGTAGGCGGTGAGGGGCAGCACCTCGTCGGCGACGAACTTCAGCATCGGGTCGGCGGTGAGCACCTCGTCGTTGACGTCGGCGCGTGAGCTGATGCGCGCCTGCCCGGCCAGCTGCGCCTTCGTGGCCGCGGCCGAGTGCATGAAGGCGAGCAGGTCCCAGGCGAGCCTGGGGTTCTTGGAGTACGGGTTGAGCACGCGGACGGCGCCGCCGGACATGCTGACGAAGTCCTGGCCGCGGACGCCGGCGCCGGGCCGCTCGGCGGGGATCTTGGCGTAGCCGACGACCTGGTCGCGGTCCTTCATGGGGGCGACGCCGGCCCGGGGTTCGACGACGGAGCGCCAGAAGTAGTCGCTCTCGGCGAGGATGCCGATCTTGCCGGCGGCGAACTGGGCGAAGGACTTGTCGCGGCCCTTGGCCTCCTGCTGCAGCTTGGGGTCGCCGAGGCCGCTGCTGCCGTAGATCTGCCGGTAGAAGCCGAGCGCGTCCTTGAGCGACCGGGAGGCGCCGGTCCACTTGCCGGCGGCGTAGATCTCGGATCCGGCGCCGGCGAGCAGGGGGAGCACGCCCTGCATGGTCGTGGCCTCGCCCATGGCGGTGCCGGCGTCGATCTGGATGGGGACGGGCACGCCCGCGGCCTTGAGCCTGGTGCCGGCGTCGATGATGTCCTGCCAGCTCTTGGGCTGCCACGGGCCGGGCAGGCCGGCCTTGGCGAACAGGGTCTTGTTGTAGAACAGGACGCGGCCGTCGGTGCCCTGCGGCAGGCCGTACTTCTTGCCGTCGAAGATGCCCAGGCTCTGCACGGCCTGCGGGATCTGCGACCAGCCCTCCCACTGTTCGACGGTGGCGCCGCCGACCTCCGGCAGCGGTTTGATGTAGCCGGCCTGGGCGAACTCGCCGACCCAGATGCCGTCGATGTCGATCACGTCGGCGCCGGTCCTGGACTTGAGGTCGAGCGCGATCTTCGTCTTGTACTGCTCGTCGTCGACGCCGCTGGGCTGGAAGAGGACCTTGACGTCGCGGTGCGTCCTCTCGAACTCGGGGATCACCCACCGCTTGATCCAGTCGGCGGACTCGGAGTTCTTGCCGCCGGAGATGGAGTTGGCGGCGATGGTCAGGGAGACGCTGCCTGCGCCGGGGTCCGCGCCGGTGCCGCAGGACGTGAGGGCGAGGGCGGCCAGGGTGGCGATCACCGCAGGTCGGCTGGGGAATCGCATGTCGGCCTCCTGTTCAGGACGTGCAGACATACCGACAGTCGCACGGCCGCCGCGAGCCGTAAAGAAACGATCTGAACACGGAACGGGGCGGCGTGTGATCACGCGGGTTCGCCGTGAGCTGATCGTGGGAAGTGCAGACAACAACGCAACATGAGTAGGGTCGCCCTAGGAACACTGACGTTTGGAGGGAGTCGCGTGGCATCGCACAGGGATCTGCCCGCCGGCTTGGTCAACCAGCTTTTCCGCAACACCGGAAGTTCCTCGTTCACGGAGTTTGTCAGCTCGTATGCGCCTGATTTGCTGCCGCAGCGGAATGAGGTGCTGGCCACCCCGATCGGCGACCAGGTCCCGCACGCGACGACGATCGTGGCCGCCACCTTCGCCGGTGGCGTGATCATGGCGGGCGACCGGCGGGCGACGTCGGGCAACATCATCTCCCAGCGCGATGTGGAGAAGGTCTTCCGCGCCGACGACTACTCGTGCATGGGCATCGCGGGCACGGCCAGCACCGGCATCGAGTTCGCCCGGCTGTTCCGGGTGGAGCTGGAGCACTACGAGAAGCTCGAGGGCCGCACGATGTCGGTGGCGGGCAAGGCCAACCGGCTGGCCACCATGATCAGGGGCAACCTTCCGATGGCGATGCAGGGGCTGGTGGTGGTGCCGCTGTTCGCCGCGTACGACCCCGACAAGGACGAGGGGCGGATCTTCAGCTACGACGTCGCGGGCGGGCCGTACGAGCGGGAGAGGTTCGACGCGATCGGCTCCGGCTCGATCTTCGCGCGCGGGTCGTTGAAGAAGCTCTACCGTGACGGCTCGTCGGCCGACGACATGGTGATGACGCTCATCCAGGCCCTCTACGACGCCGCCGACGACGACTCGGCGACCGGTGGGCCCGACGTCACCAGGAAGATCTGGCCGATCGTGTCGGTGATCGACGCCGACGGCTTCCGCAGGCTGAGCGAGGAGCAGGTCTCCGACTACGTGGAGCAGATGCTCGAAGCCCGCCTGATCTCGCCTGACGGCCCCATCGCCCCGCTGCGCTAGAAAGGACCACCGCACGTGTCCATGCCTTTTGGATATGCGTCCCCTGAGCAGATCATGCGGGACAAGGCCGACTACGCGCGCAAGGGCATCGCGCGGGGCCGCTCCGTCGTCGTGCTGCAGTATGTCGACGGCATCCTGTTCGTCGCGCCCAACCCGTCGCGGGCACTGCACAAGATCAGCGAGATCTACGACCGCATCGGGTTCGCGGCCGTGGGCCGGTACAACGAGTTCGAGGAGCTGCGGCTCGGCGGCATCCGCTACGCCGACATCAACGGCTACACCTACGATCGCTCCGACGTGACCGGGCGCGGCCTGGCCAACCTGTACGCCTCCAACCTGGGCCGCATCTTCACCGAGTCGATCAAGTCGCTGGAGGTGGAGGTCGTGGTCGCCGAGGTCGGCGAGACCAAGGACGGCGACGCGATCTACCGGCTCACCTTCGACGGGTCGGTCTTCGACGAGCACGGCTTCGCGGCCATGGGCGGCCAGGCGGACGCGGTGTCCACCCGGCTCAAGGAGCGCTACCGCGAGTCGATGTCGCTGGCCGACGCGCTGGAGGTGGCGCTGACGGCGCTCACCGAGCCTGGTGGCGAGCGGCCGCCGGTGGCGCAGCTCGAGGTGGCGGTCCTCGACCGCAACCGGGAGCACCGCAAGTTCCTGCGGCTCACGGGCGCCCGCCTGGAGCGCCTCCTGGCCCAGACCACCACCCCGCCCCCGGCCGCCACCCCGCCGCCCGCGGCCAAGCCCTCGTCCGAGGACACCCCGCCTCCCACGGGGCCTGAGGGCGACGTGGACGACGGCTCGTCGCCGCTGTAGCCGTCCTCCACTCTTCTCACACCCGCCAGGGGCCGCTACGGCTGCCCCTGGCGGGTTTTTCGTTGGCCCGGTACGGGTGCGGCGGTTTCACGGGCGCACTCCTGGACGCAACCGTCATTTCGGCAACTCGCTGTCGGCCTGACGGTGCCTCCAGGGCTTCGTCGGACGCCGCGCCCGTCGCCCGAAGGAGTGCGGGCGGTCGCGCGACACGGCAGCGGGCGTGTGAACGTGAGGGGAAGGCGGCGGGGCGCGGTCAGATGGCCCTGCGGTGGCCATGGTGTGCGCCCATTTGTGGCGGGGCGAGGGTGGTGGGGGTGTGGGCCGGTGTATGGGCAGCGGTCCGTTGGGTGCGGTGTGCGGGGGGAGCTGTGAGTGGTGAGGGTGGTTGAGGTGGTGAAGGGCTCGTTGAGGGAGTGGAGGGGTCGTTGAGGTGGCGTGGGGTGGTGGGGAAGCCGATGTGAGGGAGTGTGACTTGTATCACTGGGGTTGAGGCGAACTTCGGGGGGTGGTATCGGGTCTCAGAAACCGTGAACACTCCTATGCGTGGCCTTCTGGCGGCCGGTGCCGCTGTGGTCGTGGCGCTGAGCTCCGGCGTGGCCGCTCACGCCGCCTCCGCGGCGGCCGGCGCGTCCTCCGGGTACGCCGCCGCGTTCCCCAACTTCAAGGCGCCCAAGCCTTTCGGCACGACCCTCCAGTCCGACCCGAAGCACGACTTCACCAAGGGCATCCACTCCCGTCATGACGGCATCCTGCGCGGCCGGATCACCCTGATCCGCGGTGACGTGGCCGAGTACCAGCCGATCAAGTGGAAGAAGGGCACCGAGACCGAGGGCTACTTCGTGGGCCCGCCCGAGGGCGACGTCATGGCGTACGCCTCGCCCGTCGCCAAGGACGTGGTCTATCTGTCGGCGTTCGGCTGCGGGGAGTCGGAGGGCGGCATGACGATCAACCGGGACACCGGGCTGGGCAGCAAGCGCTGCTCCAGGTCGGTGCTGATGAAGCGGGAGGGGAAACCCGCGCTCATCACCGTCTACAAGGGGAAGATCGTCCAGGTTCAGGAGATCTGGACGCCCTGACACGAGAGCCCTGGAAAACGCGGGAAAAAGGACCCGCGCCCCGTGGGGGCGGGCGCGGGACAAAGGGGATTAAAGAGGGGTCACAGAGGGCCGGGTGGGAAAACACCTGGAAGATCTCTCCCGCTCGCGGATCCATGGGCATAGTGTGAGGTGATGGATCGTCGCATCTTCGGGCTGGAGAACGAGTACGGTGTGACCTGCACGTTCAGGGGACAGCGCAGGCTGTCGCCCGACGAGGTCGCGCGCTACCTGTTCCGGCGGGTCGTGTCCTGGGGCCGATCGAGCAACGTCTTCCTTCGCAACGGCGCGCGTCTCTACCTCGACGTGGGCAGCCATCCTGAATACGCAACACCTGAGTGTGACAACGTCATCGAGCTCGTCACGCACGACAAGGCGGGTGAGCGCATCCTCGAGGGCCTGCTGGTCGACGCCGAGAAACGGCTTCGCGAAGAGGGCATCGCGGGTGACATCTATCTGTTCAAGAACAACACGGACTCAGCCGGCAACTCCTACGGCTGCCACGAGAACTACCTGGTCGGCAGGCACGGGGAGTTCGGGCGGCTGGCGGACGTGCTGATCCCGTTCCTGGTGACGCGGCAGATCATCTGCGGGGCCGGCAAGGTCCTGCAGACGCCACGCGGCGCCGTCTATTGCGTCTCGCAGCGGGCCGAGCACATCTGGGAGGGCGTCTCCAGCGCCACGACCCGGTCCCGGCCCATCATCAACACCCGGGACGAGCCGCACGCCGACGCCGAGCGGTTCCGCCGCCTGCACGTCATCGTCGGCGACTCCAACATGAGCGAGACCACGATGCTGCTCAAGGTCGGCGCCACCGACCTGGTGCTGCGCATGATCGAGTCGGGCACGGTGATGCGGGACCTGTCGCTGGAGAACCCGATCAGGGCCATCCGCGAGGTCTCCCACGACATGACCGGCCGCCGCAGGGTGCGCCTGGCCAACGGCCGGGAGGCCTCCAGCCTGGAGATCCAGCAGGAATACCTGTCCAAGGCGAAGGACTTCGTCGACCGCCGCGGCGGCGACGCCATCGCCCACCGGGTGCTGGAGCTGTGGGAGCGCACGCTGAACGCGGTCGACACCGGCAACCTCGACCTGGTCTCCCGGGAGATCGACTGGGTGACGAAATACCAGCTCATCGAGCGTTACCGGAAGAAGTACGACCTGCCGCTGTCCTCGCCCAGGGTGGCCCAGCTCGACCTGGCCTACCACGACGTGCACCGCAAGCGTGGCCTGTTCTACCTGCTGCAGAAGCGTGGCTCGGTGGAGCGGGTGGCGTCCGACCTGAAGATCTTCGAGGCCAAGTCGGTGCCGCCGCAGACGACCAGGGCGCGGCTGCGCGGCGAGTTCATCCGCAAGGCGCAGGAGAAGCGGCGCGACTTCACCGTCGACTGGGTGCATCTCAAGCTCAACGACCAGGCGCAGCGCACGGTGCTGTGCAAGGACCCGTTCCGGAGCGTGGACGAGAGGGTGGACAAGCTCATAGCCGGGATGTAGCGCGTGGTTTACCTCGGGCCTACCAGGATGTCGGGTAGGGTGACGCGAATCTGCCGTCTTCCCGAGGGAAACCCATGCGCCGCGCTATGGCCGTACTGGCCGCCGTGCCACTGATCCTGTTCGCCGCCGCCTGCGGATCCGACGACGGTGCGAGCACCGGCGCCACCGCCACCGGCGCTGGCGCCGGGGCGGGGGTCAAGGTCACCGGTGACGTGGGCGGCAAGCCCACGGTGACCTTCCCCGCAGGCACGCCCGCCAGCAAGTCGTCGTACGAGGTGATCCAGCCGGGCACCGGCGACGGGATCAAGGCCGGCGACCGCGTGATCGTCAACCTGACCGTCTACAACTGGGACGGCAAGGGCAACGCGGTCCAGGGCTCCTCCTACGACACCAAGAAGCCCGAGACGATCGCGGTCGACCAGCAGATCCCGCAGGTGCTGCAGGAGGGCTTCACCAAGGTCAAGCACGGCGGGCGGCTGCTGGCCGTGCTCGCCAACGACAGCATGGCCCAGCAGCAGGCCACGCAGCCGGCTGAGCCGACCAAGGTGTTCGTGTTCGACATCGTCGGCACCCAGCCGCCGCCGCTGAAGGCCGCCACCGGCAAGGAGACCGGCGAGAGCCTCAAGGGTGTCAAGGTCGTCAGCCCGGGCGGCGACAAGGCGCCGACGCTGACCACGAAGACCGATGAGAAGCCGTCGGACAAGCTCGTCGTCAAGACGCTCATCGAGGGCACCGGGCCGAAGGTGGAGGCGAGCCAGACGCTCACCGTCCACTACACGGGCAAGCTGTGGGGCAGCGACAAGCAGTTCGACTCCAGCTGGGAGCGGGGCCAGCCGGCCGAGTTCCCGCTGTCGGGGGTCATCAAGGGCTGGCAGCAGGGCCTGGCCGGGGTGCCGGTCGGCAGCCGGGTCGTGATGAGCATCCCGCCGGACCTCGGCTACGGGGACCAGGCGCAGCAGGGCATCCCCGCCAAGAGCACCCTCGTGTTCGTGGTGGACATCCTCGGCGCCTCCAGCGGCGGCGGCAGTGCGGGCACCCCCAAGACCCAGACCCTCTCCGTGGG